>WFOZ01000540.1 GCA_015487825.1 Planctomycetaceae bacterium | reverse complement strand
TTCTACCGGTTTGCGACATCGTTCCACAAGCGGATCAACCAGCTTCTCGAATTCCGAACGAGAGATCGACATCTGCAGATGCTTTGGATTCCCGCCATCAACCGCGATAAACGGCAAGTTGATATCGGTTGATTGTGATGAGGAAAGCTCCTTCTTCGCTTTTTCGGCTGCTTCCCGCAAGCGTTGCAATGCCATCGGTTCCTGTCGCAGGTCAACTCCTTCATCCGCTTTGAATTTATCTGCAATGAAGTTGATTAACTCTTCATCAAAGTCGTCACCACCAAGATGAGTATCACCATTGGTGCTGAGAACCTGAACAAGTTCTGCATCAACTTCCAGAATTGAAACATCGAACGTCCCGCCGCCCAAATCGAACACGGCGATCTTTTCATCTTTTTTCTTTTCGAGCCCATAAGCCAAAGCGGCTGCGGTTGGCTCATTGACAATTCGATCTACTTCCAGCCCGGCAATCTGGCCAGCATCTTTAGTTGCCTGCCGTTGGGCATCGTTGAAATAGGCGGGAACTGTCACAACCGCCTTGTTGACCTTATGCCCAAGATAGCTTTCAGCAGCCTCTTTCAGCTTCTGTAAAATCTTGGCGGAAATTTCAGGAGGTGTTAATTCCTTATCATCAATTTTCACCTTTACATAATCATCTGCCCCGCCGGTAATCTGGTAAGGGACAATTTTCTCTTCTGAAGCAACTTCACTGTGACGCCGCCCCATAAATCGCTTGATCGAATAGATCGTATTGTGAGGGTTCGTCACTGCCTGCCGTTTTGCTGGTTCACCAACAAGAATTTCTCCTTTTTCTGTGAACGCAACAACACTAGGCGTAATTCGGGTTCCTTCAAGGTTAGTGATGACTTTTGCTTCACCACCTTCCATGACTGCCACGACCGAATTCGTCGTTCCCAAGTCAATTCCAATTACCTTTTCGCCTTCAACAGCCATGATATTTCCCTTTCAGTTGTGAAGTTATGTGTACTATTAGTGCCTGAGATCTCTCAGGGTCAATATGCTCAACGTAGATGAGTCTTCAGTGATCAGGAAAACTCACTTGTTATTTCGTGAAGCAAAAAGGATGCCAAGTAAACATTATCACTAAAATAACTGTATCTCTCATTTATATATAGAGTTAAACAGTGGTTCCGCTTTTATGCACCAGCAGCAAGTGCCATATTGGCATATGTCAGGATTTCAGGAAATTATAAAAAAGATGCCATAATGACGGCCTGCCTGGGCATGGGTTGTTGTGTACATTGGGTTATTGTGTGCATCTTTCGTAGAGGGCAGAACTCCTGATCCTGTAACGCATTAGCAATGACTGGTTAACACGCCGTTTCCTTGACACTGTAACTGCGTGTGGGTACAAACTCTTTTCAACAATGATTGATGTTAGTCTGCATTTCTCGCAGTTGGGGCCGTAAAGCCCGGAACCTGTTATAAGGCAGTCTGTTACACAACTGCTTTCAGTAATGTTCTACTTCTCGCATGATCAGTGAATCCGGTACGTAACGTACTGTGGTGAGGGGTGTTGTTCAGACTCCGGGTGGTGGGATATTGGACAGGAGAGAATATCAGACTTAGTCTCCAGCAACAGGCCATGAGGAAATTCAGGGCAAGGCGTTAACAACAGCAAAAGAGCGTGGCGATGGCAAAGAAAAAGAAGGCTCCGAAGAAAACTACAGGCAAAGTTCCGGCAAAGCGATCTAAACCTGCACCAGCCAGTAAACGAGTTGCCAAGGCAAAACGGCCTGCGAAGAAAGTTGTTGAAAAACGACCAGCAAAATCAGCGGGGAGTCGCAAAATTACCCCTGAGGTTGCAATTCGCCGTATCGACAAGGAAGTTGTCGACTTACTGAATCGCCGCACACAGGCAACATTGAAGTTGCTTCAGGAAAATCCGTTGCCAAGGGAAGCATTATTCGACCCTCATGCGGACGACGAACTTTGGCAGAAACTGGATTCCCTGAACAAGGGCCCTCTGCCCAGTTCTGCTTTACGAGCTGTTTTTCGCGAAGTGCTAAGTGCTGCCAAGCAGCAGATTAAACGCCAGCGAGTTGCCTACCTGGGGCCTCAGTACAGCTTCACTCATTTTGCAGCGCTGGAGCGTTTTGGTTCGCACGCAGATCTCGTTGCAGTTAACACAATCGCAGCCGTGTTTGAGGAAGTTAATCGCGGTCATACCGAATACGGCATCGTTCCGATCGAAAACAGTACCGATGGACGAATTGTCGATACGCTCGATATGTTCCAGCGTTTGCCTTTGAAAATTTGTGGAGAGCTGCAGATTTCGGTGCATCACAACCTGCTTTCCCGTTCGCCTCGTGGTGAAATCAATGAAATTTACAGCAAGCCGCAGGCGCTTTCGCAGTGTAGAGACTGGTTAGCTCGCAACATGCCACAGGCGGATTTAATTGAAGTGACAAGTACTTCAACCGCGGCCCAGATTGCACGCGACAAGCCCGGGGCCGGCGCGGTCGCTTCGCGTCAGGCAGCTGTTCAATACGATCTGGAAATTGTTGCAGACAACATTGAAGACAATCCAAATAATATAACGCGATTTGCTGTCATTGGTGATAGCGAAACTAAGGCAACCGGACATGATCGTACTTCAATCCTGTTGCAAATCACTCATGCCCCCGGTTCTCTTTCGGACGCATTGGCTGCCTTCAAGACGAATAAGGTCAACCTGACCTGGATCGAATCTTTCCCGTTGCGTGGCGCAGAATCCGGCTACCTTTTCTTCCTTGATTTCGAGGGGCATAAGCAGGATCTGAAAATCAAGAAAACACTCGCAGCGTTGGAAAAGAAGGCGGTTGCATTACGGCTGCTCGGTTCTTATCCACGTAGCGAACCAATTGACGGCTGATGATTGACAATTGATCTGACGAATAGTGGGGAGCCCCCCGCTTGTTTTCAGGCTTCGGCCTGGGAACGGGATAGCTTTTAATATTAACCGGGGTTATTCATGACCCTGCTCGCCTTTTGAAACAGATGCGGAGTTTTTTGTGAAATACGATGTTTACGGCGTTGGCAATTCTCTGGTCGATATTCAGGCTCATGTTTCGGATAAATTTCTCGATTCGCTGGGATATCCCAAAGGGGGAATGACGCTGGTTGATGAACAGACACAGATGGCGATTCTCGACAAACTGGAAGGTACTCCAGTGACCCGCTGTGCGGGAGGCTCTGCCGCTAACACAATCATGGGGATTGTAGATTTCGGAGGCATTGCAGCCTATGCCGGAAAAACAGCGAGCGATGAAATTGGCGATTTCTGCCTGCAGGATATGCGAAAACTGGGCGTTCGTATCGAAGTCCCCTCGATTAAAGGACAAACCGGAACCTGTGTTATCCTTATTACCGATGATGCAGAGCGTACCATGCTGACCAACCTGGGTGTCTCTTCTGAATTAAGCGTAGATGATATTGAAGAAGAGGAGATTGCCCGTGCAAAGTATGTTTATATCGAAGGGTACCTTTTCACTGGAGACTCCACAAAAAAAGCGGCGTTAAAGGCGATTGAGCTGGCGAAGAAGCACGATACCAAAGTTGCGTTCACGGTTTCCGACCCGTTTCTCATTAACCTTTTCCGGGATGAATTCTGGGCGCTCATCGAAGGACCTGTTGATCTGCTGTTCTGCAACCTGGAAGAAGCTCGCAGTTTAACCGGCAAAGAAGATGCTATCGATTGTGCGCATGAAATTCATAAACATTCTGAAAGCGTCGCGATGACATTGGGAGCCGATGGTTCGCTCATTATGAACGACGGTTCCGCGATTCCAATTGAAGGTGTCCCGACACATGCGATCGATACCACAGGTGCAGGTGACATGTACGCAGCCGGGGTGCTTTATGGAATTACCAACGGACTGAACTGGCACGACGCAGGGCATCTTGCTTCACACGCTGCCTCGCGAGTCGTTTCACAACTCGGCGCTCGTCTCGCGAAACCGTTCACCCAGGAAGAAATTGTCGACCTGCTGTCCTAGACAGG
>WFOZ01000539.1 GCA_015487825.1 Planctomycetaceae bacterium | reverse complement strand
GACTTATGAAGTGGAAACCGTATTTGATGGGTGCAAGCACAGGCCGTGGGCTGGGTTGAGGCACGAAACCCAGCACCTACCTCATACAAACTTCAAGTAGAATGGATACCTGTCATGCTGGGTTTCGTAAAAACTCAACCCAGCCTACTCGCTGACCGCCGTAACCAAATGGATGACTTTGGAATTTACGCAACACGCAAAGAAATTGATCGTTAGTAGTACAAATGAACCACAACTTTTCTTCAGCCCACCCAGCCCGTTGGGCTGGGCTAGGTAAATTACTGGGCCTTTGGCCCGGAAAACAATGGAAACTCAACTGATTTTTATGAATCCTGCGCTCAATCGATCATTTGAGATGTGGACAATGTCAAGGTTCAAAACCTGCCCAGGCATTAGACCATTTACATGGTTTGTTTGCAGGAGCATGTGCGGGAAAAGTCCCATTTTTTCGTTCCATGGCTCCTACGGATACGGAAAACTAATTTTGGAGCTGCATTAGAAAGGTAAATTAATAATGGACCTCAACCTCACTCTCGAGGAGCAGGAGTTTCGCGATTCGTTACGGAGTTGGCTGGCGGAACATGTTCCAGAGCCTTGGCCTGAAGATGATCGTGATGAGACATCACTCCAATACTGGAATTATCTGCGTGCCTGGCAGAAGAAACTGTTCGATGGTGGCTGGGCAGGTGTTTCCTGGCCATCGGAATATGGTGGCCGCGGTGCGACGCCGATACAAAGTTCGATTTTTCTTGCCGAGATCGCTCGGGCCGGCGCACCACAAAGCGTTGGCATCATTGGCGAGTCACTCGTCGGACCGACAATCATTGCCGTGGGCAACAACGAGCAGAAAGAACGCTTCCTTCCCGGGATACTCTCGGGAGAATGTATCTGGTGTCAAGGATTTTCCGAGCCTAACGCCGGAAGCGATGTTGCATCATTGGTCACGCGAGCAGTGCGTGACGGCGACGACTTCATTGTCAACGGCCAGAAAACTTGGACCAGCTTCGCAAACTTAGCCGACTGGTGCTTGCTCCTGGTACGCACCGATACAGAGGCTCCCAAGCATAAAGGGATCACTTGCTTGTTGGTCGATATGAAAAGCGAAGGGGTCTCGGTCAGTCCACTTCGGCAGATGTCGGGCAATTCGGGGTTCAACGAAGTCTTCTTTTCAGATGTCCGTGTGCCAGTCGAGAACCAGCTTGGCGAACTGAATCGTGGCTGGGGCGTTGCCATTACCGTTCTGATGAACGAGAGAGCCAATCTCGGGTCGTCACTCTATGTCGAACTGCAACTGTCGCTCGAAGCACTGATCGCCAGCGTGAAGAAACTGACTCGCGATGGGCAGCGATTAGCAGACGATCCGCTCAACCGACAAAAAATTGCACAGGCGATTACGGAATTGGAAATTTACCGTTTGAGCAACGACCGTTCGCTCAGTCGACTCAACAAGAACGCGATTCCTGGTTCTGAAGATTCCATATTAAAGCTCTTATGGAGTGAATACAGTCAACGATTCGCTCAATCTGCGATGGAAATTCTTGGTGACTCGGTACAACTTAACGACTTCGACAATGGAACGTGGATTTATCGTTACTTGCGATCACGAGGAAGCACAATCGAAGGCGGCACCAGCGAAATTCAACGTAACATTATCGCCGAGCGTGTGCTCGGTTTACCTAAAAGCTATTGAACAACAGGAAATATCATGGATTACGACCTTTCAAAACCACAGAAGCTATTGCAAGAATCTGTTCGCACTTTCTGCAAGCGTAAATGCAGCCCGGAGCGTGTCCGCGAACTGATGGCCACCGACACGGCTTTCGATGAAGAACTCTGGAGCGAGATTGCGGACCAGGGTTGGATCGGACCGCATCTTCCCGAAGCCTACGAAGGCCTCGAACTGAGCCTGGTAGAACTGGCAATCATTGCAGAAGAGTTCGGACGGGTTTGTATGCCTGGTCCTTTCATCGCTGCGAACTGGGCGGCGACCTTAATTGCTGAGTCCGGTAACGCAGAACTTGCCGAGAAATACCTGCCGAGCATTATCGAAGGGGAGCTCAAAGCAACTGTTGCATTGCTGGAACAGGGGAGCAGTTGGGCAGGCGAGCCGCAACTCACTGTAACTCGTGATGGCAACAACTACAAACTGAGTGGCATCAAGGAACTCGTGCTCGACGCTGCAATCGCCGATCTGATTATTGTCGTGGCTCGCGATGGTGACGACACCTGTTTAATGATGGTTAAGGCAACCGATTCAGGCGTTGAAATAACTCCAACACCAAGTATCGATGCAACACGAAAACTGTGCCGCATATCTTTCGATGCTGTGACCGTTCCATCGGAACAAGTGCTGGCAACGGGCGAATCCGCCGACAAGGCACTTCGCAAGAGTCTTCAAATCGGAGCCATTGCCGTCTCTGCAGAGTTAGTTGGTATCATGCAGTGGACGCTTGATGCGACGGTTGAATACGTGAAGACCCGCAAACAGTTCGATCAACCAGTCGGCAGTTTTCAGGCCGTGCAGCATCAATGCGCTGAGATGTACTTGTTGACCGAGAGCAGTCGAGCGGCCGCCTACTATGCCGCGTGGGCATCATCCGAAAACGAACCTGATGCCGCTCGCTCGATCTCGATTGCCAAAACATGGTGTTCTGATTCTGCCCGCAAACTCGGCAATCACGCAGTTCAATGTCACGGCGGCATCGGCTTCACCTGGGAACACGACCTTCAGTTTTACTACAAACGATCCAAGGCCAACGAATTCCTCTTCGGCGATCCAACATTCCACCGCGAACAGATCGCTGAAATGGCACTCTGTACTACCTGACAACGAGCCACTTTGAAGCAGGCTGACTTTTCAAGACGCTTGTAGCTATGACCTTTCTCGTCAGCCGCAGAGGACAAGCCGCAAGATGCTACCGAAGCGGACAGCCTCTCTAAACGACGAAACCCCTGTCGTTGACAGGGGTTATCAATAATTATCGTCGTCTGACAGCGAGTGTCAACATTGGAGGCGGGGGGAATCGAACCCCCGTCCTGTGAACCCTCAGTCTCGGCCTCTACGTGTGTAGAATATTGATTGTGTCTCACTTTCTCAGGCACAATAAACAAAGCCCTCGAAAGCCAGGAAACGACAGTGTCTCGTACCAGGCGTAGTCACCATTGACCTGATACCAGTCTGATTTTTTGACGGGTTTTCGGACTCCTCAGACGGGGATTCCTTAACCCGGGCAGCTAAATTACGCTACCATTGCATACTGCTTTTCGGCAAGTAAAATTTGTGATCAGCTTTTTACGTGGCCAACTGATCAACCACGACACGCCACCTCAACCTATGGAGAACCAGTCGAATCCAGTCGCCCCCGTTAGATTAAAAGCAGGAAACTACAGAAAAATCTGCGGTCGCTCCTCTCTGGATGTTATAGATCGGCACAGACCGACCCCAACATCACCATTTCCATGATACGCTCAGGGATTGAGCCGTCAAGCCCTTTCCGGGTATCCTATCGTCTTGTTTGAACCTGAAACGTCCTGTTGGTTCGCTTTTTTCCGTTATTAACAACGAATTCCCCTCATGTGGACATTTTTTCAATATTTTCGAATCTCTGTTTACGATTCGCTGCTCCGTCCATTTTCCCGGTGTATTATTGGTTTCTCGGTCCTGCTTACGTTTTTGTTCGGTTGCGCTGAAACTCCTTCTTCAAAGCAGGAC
>WFOZ01000538.1 GCA_015487825.1 Planctomycetaceae bacterium | reverse complement strand
GTAATACGGGTGTCTCCACCGATTTAACGGAATTTGAAATCGGACTGTTTGGCGTGCATCATGCCCAGGCGGCTGCAGCCTGCCTGCTGCAATGGAATGTTCCTGATGAGTTAATCTGTGGCGTTTTGTGTCACCACATGACTTACCCTCAACTGCAGGAACTTGGCCTGATTGGCACTCATGTGCATGCAATTGCCGCTTCTGCAATTCTTCCGGGAACTGTCCCACAATACGAAAATCCGGCTGTCCAGCTTGCCCAGTGGGATCAACTGGATAGCAGCTTCGATTTGTGTGAAGTTGCCGAGCAGATAGACAGAGAACAGGATCCGGATGGATTTTCAGAAACAGATCGGGAACCTCTTGCCAATCGTGTTGAACTTTGTCTGTCTCAACACCTAAATGCAGAACTGGCAGCCTATTCGCTGATTGATCGTCAACTCGGTCATTTCATTCTGGAAGAAATGATTGGCGAAGGGACGATGGGAGCTGTTTATCGAGCCAGGCATACGATGTTAAGCAGGCTCGCTGCGGTGAAAGTATTGAAAACCCAGGAACACTCCAGCGAAGCAATCACCCGTTTTGAACGTGAAGTTCAACTGACCAGTCGATTGAAACATCCCAATACCATTTCCATCTACGATTATGGTCGAACTCATGATGGACTGTTTTATTATGCAATGGAATATCTTGAAGGAATGTCCCTGAAGGAATTGGTCAGCGTCGATGGGCCTCAGCCACCAGGGCGTGTAATCGATATTCTATTACATGTTTGTGGTTCGCTGGCAGAAGCACATCGTGCAGGAATCGTGCATCGCGATATCAAGCCGGAAAATATTGTGATCTCGCGACAAGCCAATCAGCGGGATTTCGTGACACTGCTGGACTTCGGTCTTGTGGATGAAATTACAGATACGAATTCCGGGAAACAATCGAAGCGGGAAATTGCAGGGACTCCACTTTATCTCGCTCCGGAAGCGATCAATCAACCGACATTGCGAGACTTGCGTAGCGATTTATATTCGATCGGTGCAGTCGGGTACTATCTGCTTTGTGGAAAAACTCTTTATACCGGTAACGATGCAGTCGATATTTGCCTGAAACAGATTGGCGAGCAACCTGCAACTCCTTCAGAAAGGTTGAAACAGCCGATTTCACAGGACCTGGAAGCTCTCATAATGCAGTGCTTGCAGAAATCACCTGAGGATCGTCCCAATTCTGCCACTGCATTAGAAGTGGCTCTTAAACAGTGTATCGATTACGATTCGTGGACTCCCGAAGATGCCTGCAACTGGTGGGAACATCACAACGATCTGGGAGGCAAAGAAGAAAATTCGGATAATGCGAGCCTTGATGAGGCTACCGTTATTCTTCCTGCCTAACGTGCGGAACTGTTTTGCCCTGCAACTCGCACAAGGCATTCAGAGCTGCTTTCTGCTCGGCTTCTTTTTTATTCAACCCCCAGGCGGAAGGGTAGCTGTTTGCTCCGATAACAGCTGCAACCTGAAAGTTTTTGGAGTGGTCCGGTCCGGATTCACTGAGCAGTTTGTAGGTGGGAGTCAGTCCCAGTTCTTTTTGTGTCCACTGCTGGAGTTTGCTTTTGGAATTGCGATTGTGAGCTGTTTCTGCAGCGTGGCTGATGAGTCCATCAAGATGGCTGGAAATAAAGCGGTAAGCTGCATCGAACCCGCCATCCAGATAAATTGCTGCAATGATTGATTCAAAGACTCCTGCAAGAACAGACAACGGCACTTCATTAGCCTGATGCAGCCCCTTACCCATGTACACGAATTGAACCAGCCCCAGAGAGATTGCCAACTGAGCACAGGCTGCCCGAGAAACAACTTCAGATTTCAGTTGAGTCAACTGCCCTTCTTCATCCTCGGGAAATTTCGCGAACAGACGATCACAAACGACCATACCCAGTATTGAATCTCCCAGAAATTCCATTCGCTCATTTGAGTTCAGACGTGTTGGTGCAACCGAAGCATGAGTCAGGCTTAACTTGAGCAGGTCTTTGTTTTGAAATTCGTACTCAAGCACTTGCTCGCAGGCAGCAAGCCGCTGCGATTCGGTTTGATCAGAATTCGGATCATTCTTCATAAGTTCTTGCGAATTTTCATATTAGGAAAACAAATACAGTTTTGAAGTGCCGTAAAGCTGAAGCATTCAACCCTGGAAGTATTGTAGCACCACGATTCACAATTGTGAAACAGACGATTGATATTACATATTTCAAAGTGTCT
>WFOZ01000537.1 GCA_015487825.1 Planctomycetaceae bacterium | reverse complement strand
GTGCAGCTCTGGCCTTTTTAGACTTGCGCATGTCCATCTTGACCAGGCCACCATTCGCCTGATGGATGTCTGCCAGCTTTTCGCCAGTCTCAAAATGGACAACTTCCGCTTTTTCTAAACTTTCGTAAGCTTCACCCCAACGGATGACTGGAATTTCAAGCATGATTCGATTCTATTCTTCGGATAGTTACTCAGGTGAGGTATCTGCAAGCCGTTAGTGATCTTACACGGATTGATATTTTTCGCAATTGTAAGTGTTACTATTGGACATTGGGCACCAAATTTTCTCATGATAGTACCTTATCAACAAAACGCTGTGCAAAAGTGGCAGAATATTTATTACTACGAAACAGACAAGTTACAAAGAAAAAAGAAATGAACCACTCAGATCCAGAGAGCACTGAGGCAAAGCAAAAAGAAGAGGTAACTATTCAGTGATACTTGGGTTTTGCAGAAATTCAGGTAGTCCGTAGGGGCCGCTGAAATAGGGAGATCCACTTCCCATCGTGGTCCGCAGTAGCAGACCCTACGCCAAGGCTGAATAGTTACAAGGAGAGTATATTTTTTGAAAAAGAGTTTCACGCAAAGACGCGGAGACGCAAAGAAAAGTAGAAGAAGTTTTTCAAAAAGATAATATTGATAGATTAAATTTCAATGTTATCAAGACGATAAGCGAAACTCCTTACATTGCTACATCTTTGCGTGAGTTTTTTCTCCGTGCTACTAACGTTAAAAGTTTGCGAACGGTTCGCGAATTATAGAAAAATATCAGTTTGGTTACAGCCATCAGAATGAACCAGCCGTGCTGGGATCTCTGGGGCTCCGTGGTTATTTTCCTGTTTGGTTCCGGCTATGCCGGGTTAGGCCTATCTGAAATAGATCAGGCATTTTTATTCCATTAGAAATAAATTCAGTATGAAAACAATAGAATGGATTGGGGATTCGACCGGTTATCTTCGGTTGCTCGATCAGACGGCTCTTCCGGTTGAAACGAAATTTCTTGACTGCAACACGGCGAAAGATTTGTTTGATGCGATCCGCAGGCTCAGCGTGCGTGGAGCGCCGGCAATCGGTGTCAGTGCAGCGTATGGCGTGTTGTTGGGGTTGCGCGATATTAAGCAGGATGATCGGAAACTATTTGATACAACTTTCTTTGAAGTGAGCGATTATCTCGCCGAGAGCAGGCCGACTGCGGTGAATCTTTTCTGGGCATTGGACCGTCTGAAAAAGCTCGTGCAGAATGAATCGGCACTTTCTGCTTTGCAGATGCGGGATCGTTTGCTGGAAGAAGCTCGCGCGATTGATGCTGAGGACCGGGAAATGTGTGCTGCGATAGGGCGTTTCGGGGCAGAGTTAATTCCCCAGAATGCAGGAGTTCTCACGCATTGTAATACTGGGGCACTTGCAACAGCAGGAGATGGAACTGCACTTTCTGTTATTTTCGCCGCTCACCAGCAGGGGAAGAACATTCACGTTTATGCGGATGAAACCCGCCCTCTACTGCAGGGGGCCCGGTTAACAGCCTGGGAATTGATGCAACGAAATATCCCTTCCACACTCATCTGCGATTCCATGGCCGGCTGGGTGATGAAACAGAGAAACGTACAAGTTGTCATCACAGGGTCGGATCGTATTGCCTCCAACGGCGATGCTGCTAATAAAATTGGAACCTATGCTCTTTCTGTGCTCGCCAAAGCACATGGCATCCCTTTTTACGTTGCAGCCCCTTCTAGCACTTTTGATTTCAAGATTGCATCGGGAGAAGAAATTCCAATCGAACAGCGAGACAGTAAGGAAATTACCATCGGATTTGGCAAGCAGACCGCTCCGGATGGAGTGAATACCTACAATCCTGCGTTTGATATCGCCCCCGCTGAAAATATCACTGCACTCATTACCGAACGCGGAATCATCCAGCCGGTGACAAAAGAAAACATTGCTGCGCTGTTACAGAATTAAACGAATTAAGCTCAGCCGGTATTGGAGATACTGCACTCTCTCTCGCTCTGTTGAGCATTTTTCTTCTTTGTATCTGTACGTCTTTGTGCTACTAACGTTAAAAGTTTGCGAACGGTTCGCAAATTATAGAAAAATATCAGTTTGGGTTACGGCGATCAGAATGACCCAGCCGTGCTGGGCAAATTACTCTGTTCAGGTACATTGAAATAGTGTCGCAGTTCCAGTTTCGAGCAGGCTTGCGGGGTACGCTCAAGACAGGGTGATGATGTTTTCTGGAGGTTTGTCGCCGGATTTGAGTCAAACCGCCATTGCAACATCTTCGAAAGGATGAAACAATTCACTTATTGCTTTGCAAGTATTGGCTGTGCATACGGTGAATACGTTTCTGCTTCGTTTTTCCGCTTTCAATCGCCATTAAATTATGTCTTATCGATCAATCAAACGCCTGCTGGGTGAAACCAGTCTCGAACGGAAATGCCGATTTCTGTTTGGAGGCGGGTTGATGCTTTTAATTTCGGGAAGTTTTTATTTTTACGCTCAGCTTACTGCAACGATCATCGAAAAGCAGAATAAAGAGACAGCTCAGTTGCTTGTGGCACCGATCATTATGGAGAAACACCTTGATGCGGTCGATGTCGATAAACGGTATATTCAAGTCATCAAGAATATGTCAAGTACTCTGAAACCGGATGAGTTTAAAAATTATAGCTGGCGTCTGTTGAAACCGGATCCGATTGCAGATTCGGAATTTCGCTCCAACGATTTTTTTGATGACCAGGTTCTTCCGAAAATTCGCAACGGCGAAGAAGAAATTATTTTGCAACTGGCTGATAAAAAGGAATACCGTTATTACGCCGCGGTCCATGCGACGAGATCGTGCCTTTCCTGTCACTATCATTCTGAGACAAAAGCCAAAGTGGGTGATGTAATCGGGATGGTGAAAATTACCCTTCCACTTGAGAAAATCAGGACCCGGCTGGCTACCAATAATGCGATTCTGATTTCGATGGCAATTGTGACATCCGTTCTGGCGATGGTGGCAGCGTATGCAATTGTGCGTTATGTCATCGTCAAGCCGGTTCTGCATCTTAAGGAAGTCAGTGATGAAATTGCCAAAGGCTCGCTTGATTTACGGGCCAATATACGTACCGGCGATGAATTCGAAGAATTGAGCCATGCCTTTAACCGAATGCTTCGGCATCTGGTAACCGTACAGGACGAACTCAAACAGGCCAACAGTAATCTCGATTCCAAAGTGGATGAACTGGCCCGGGCAAACCTTTCGCTGTTTGAAATGAATAAGCTGAAAAATGAATTCCTGGCTACGATGAGTCACGAACTGCGGACTCCCCTGAACAGTATTCTAGGCTTCAGCGATGTCTTGAACTCCGCAGAGAATCTCAGCGAAAAACAGAAACGGTACTTAAAGAATATTTCAACTTCCGGGCATCTGTTACTGGCAATGATAAACGACATTCTTGACCTGGCTAAAATCGAGAGTGGTAAAATGGAAATTCATCCGGTTGAATTTTCTATTGCTGAGCTGATGGAAGAATTGTGTGTCAGAATTTCGCCGTTGGCTGATCGCAAAAACATTGAATTGAAATGGGCAACTTCTCCGGAGATCCCTCCCTTATTCCAGGACATGGGAAAGATTCAGCAGATTCTTACCAACCTTCTCTCGAATGCAGTAAAGTTCACTCCGGATGGAGGCCGGGTTCGAGTTGAAATCGTGCCAATCTGCCTGGCCGATCAGCAACATTCTTCAGAGTACATTCAAATTAGTGTCGCTGATACCGGTATCGGAATTCCGTTAGCTGACCAGGAACGTATCTTCGAAAAGTTTCGTCAGGCCAGTACGACACCGGGTCAGGAAGCTCTTCTGACCCGTGAATACGAAGGGACCGGATTGGGACTTTCCATTGTGATGGAACTGAGCAAGTTACTGGGAGGCGAAGTCACTCTCGATAGTGAATTTGGCAAAGGGAGTACCTTTACTGTTCGATTACCCCAAAAGATTCAACCTGTTCAGCAGGAAGAATTTGAACAAAGCGAGGCTCTTGAATACCAGACGCTTGAAAGAACCCGCCAGCGCGCTCAGCAGTTAATCAGTCAGCATCAGGCGGCAGAACAGGTCACCAAAGAGAATTCGCAAAGCAGTTCAGAAACTGTGCCGGTAGCCGAGCAGGAAGAATCTCAACGTGAAGTCGGCTGAGTCAAAATGGTAGCGGCTTCGTACGAGAGACCCGGTGCTGCCAGTGCAGGCGGTCACTGGTGACGATTGCGTGGCGAATTGCACAATTCAGGCAACACTTTTCATCGCCACGAACCAGGTAGATTTCGCCAACCACAAGGAGGTGAAAAAAATCATCTCCCGGATTTTTATAATAACAGTACTCTTTCGTGCTGTCTGATTTAACCCGGCCTTCCCACCCATCATGTTGCGGGAGATACAGCCTTCTGTCTTCACCGGATGCCTCGGTTTCGTTTTCCAACTGCATGGTCCTTTTCCCTTACACACGGGGAGGTGCTTTTTGTGAATGAGAAAATTATATCGATAATATCTCAACCACTCCAAAGTAACAACAACCACTTTTGCCGCGCACTCAAACTCCAGCAGACAGAAAGCCTGTTTCTAATCGAGTGGGCTGCGGTGTCTGACAATCTCTCCTTCGACCAGATAGATGACATCTTCTGCAATATTCGTTGCATGATCCGCAACACGTTCAATATGCCTGGTGGCAGAAAACAGATGCAAAGAGGGATCAACCAGTTCGGGTGATTTTGACATTTGCAGGGAAAGAGTCCTGATCAGCTGACGGTTCAAGTCATCAACAATATCGTCTTCCCGGCAGACTTTGCGTGCTAAAGCGGTATCGAGATTGACATAGGCATCGATACTTTCGCGTATCATTGTGACGGCATGTTTTGCCATTTCCTGCACTTTTTTCGGCACTTGCATTTTCGGGTTGTTCCCCAGACTGCAGGAACGCTCAGCGATGTGGACTGCAAGGTCAGCAATGCGTTCCAGCTCTCCGGAAATTTTCATAACGGTTGTGATACGCCTTAAATCAATCGCTACCGGCTGATGCAGTGCCAGGATTTTCAGACATTCTTCTTCAATGCGAACATCATATTCATCGATTTCCCGATCACGTTCCGCCAGTTTGCGAGCCTGTTCCTGATCAGGCACTTCAAGCATATTCACCGAGTCGTGAATTAACTCTTCGACCATCGTACACATCGTCATCAGAGAGCGATGAAGATTGTCTAAATCTCTGGTTAAATGGACCGGCATAACGCTTGACTGCTTTCCTTGATTGTTTGAACAGGGGAACCGCTGACTTTACAGAATGTAGGTCAGGCTGTGCCTGACAAGATGAATGCTTAACTGCTTTGTGGCCTTAACGTATTCCAGTCATTTGGGTTATATCATTTTAAGTTGAGTTTAACAGCATGGACTCAGACTGCTTTCTGCTTTCGTCAGGCACACCCTGACCTACAACTGTATTGAAGGAATCAGCCGAAACGACCTGTAATATAATCTTCTGTTTTTTTCTCTCGGGGAGACCTGAAAAGAGTTTCAGTCAGACCGAATTCGATTAACTCTCCCTGGTAGAAAAAAGCAGTTGAATCACTGACACGGGCAGCCTGTTGCATATTATGCGTGACAATAACGATTGTATATTCCTGCTTGAGTTTATAAATCAGATCTTCAATGCGGGACGTTGAGCCCGGATCGAGTGCAGAAGCAGGCTCATCCATAAGGATTACTTCAGGATTTGTGGCCAGGGTACGCGCGATACACAAACGTTGTTGCTGGCCTCCTGAAAGCGCAAGGGCAGAAGAATTCAGTCGATCTTTTACTTCATCCCAAATTGCAGATTGCTTGAGACTGCGTTCAACGATCTCTTCCAGTTCGTTTTTATTTTTGATTCCCGTTACTCTGGGGCCATAGGCTACATTATCGAAAATAGTTTTGGGAAACGGATTCGATTTCTGAAAAACCATGCCCACTTTTTTTCGAAGTTCAACCACGTCGACCTGAGGGTCGTAAATACTTTCGTTCTCGAGATAGACCGTTCCGGTAATTCGGGTCCCTTCTATGATATCATTCATGCGGTTGATCGTACGCAGAAAAGTGCTCTTTCCACAACCAGAAGGACCAATCAGGGCGGTCACAGAACGCTCGGCAATTTTTATCGAAATCCCAAATAAAGCCTGCATCGGGCCATAGAAAAAATTGAGATCTCTTGTTTCTATTTTCGTCGCCAACTCGGGCGAGCCCGGCTTTTCGCTGACTGCCGGCCCCGGCAGGTTTTCGGTCGCAGTATCAATTAAATTCTCTGATGGGTTCAAGTTCATGACAATCTAACTGGACAGTGCCAGGTTCTATTTAAGGCTTGATGTAACTCGTGATATACCTTGATGTTATTTCCTCGTTCCCAAGGTCCACCTTGGGAACGCAAGGGAATGAAGCTCCTGCTTCACGTCGGAACTAAAAATCATCTCAAACGAACGAAAACAGGTGGGAAGGAGGACCTTCCCAGCCGTGCGTTCCCAAGCAGGAGCTTGGGAACGAGTTGAACCTGGCGCTGGCCAGGCTCGCCTACCAGTCCAGTCGTTTTCCGTAGTGATGTCGCAAGAAGACAGCCAGTCCGTTCATACATAATAATACAAGAAGTAAGACAATAATGGCAGCAGAGGCCAGATCCTGGAATTCCGGCTGTGGTTTGGTGCCCCAGTTCCATATCTGCAGCGGCATGACTGTGAAATCAGAAGAAGGAACAGTCAGCAGCACTTCCGGCTTTGTCAGGTAATCCGAAACATGCTCCATATTGCCGGGATTGTAGACAGTAAAACTGACAGCACCAATCACAATCAGCGGTGCTGTTTCGCCAATCGCACGAGAGAGGGCCAGAATCGTACCAGTCAGGATTCCAGGTAAAGAAGCAGGCAGAACCTGATGCCAGATCGTCTGCCATTTCGTCGCCCCCAGCGCCAGCGATGCGTGCCGAATCGATTGAGGAACCGATCGCAATGCTTCCTGCGAAGCGATAATAATGATAGGCAGTATCATTAGAGATAATGTCAGCGAACCGGTTAGCAGTGTTCTGCCAAAGGGGATCGGAATTTTTATCATACCGATTCCCACTGGAATTCCGATGGGAGGAAAATCATGAAACAGGCTGAACATTCGGGCAAACACGGTTAAGCCGAGAATTCCAAATACTATTGAAGGAACTCCGGCCAGGTTAGCTATATTCAGTCGAATAAATTTCGTAAACAGATTCTCGCGGGAATATTCTTCCAGATAAACAGCAGCCCCCACTCCCAGCGGGATGCTGAAAAAACCTGTCATAACCATCAGCCAGAACGATCCCCAGATCCCGGCGACCATCCCCGCTTTTTCCGGATGAGAGGACATATGATTGGTCAGCAAATGTGGGGTAAGCCAATTGCGTAACTCAGTCTGAGAGGAAGCGGTGATATCAAAGATTCCAGTTGCCTTGAACATCAATCCAATCAGTAACAGTGCCACCACGAGCAGACCAAACCAGGTAGAAATAATACAGATAATTGCAAACATCCGGCTGACCAGATGCCGGCGTTTCAATCGTCGCTTGTATTGTAAGCCGGCTTGATTCATGGTTCCTGTTCCATTGTCTCACAATCTTGTTGTATCAGCCCAATAATAAGGGAAGATGCACTTAATGATAAACTTCCCGGTATCTGTTCAGGATAAACTGCGAAAAAATATTCATTCCCATTGTGATAATAAACAGGGTGAATGCCACCGCGTAAATACTGCGATATTCAACAGATCCTGTCCCCGCATCTCCATTAGCCATACTGGCGATATTTGCGGTCATGGTGCACATGGTTTCAAATGGATTCCATGTTAATTTTGGTTGAGCACCAACTGCGATCATCACAACCATTGTTTCTCCCAGTGCTCTGGAAATCGCCAGCAGGAAAGAGGCGAGAATTCCGGATAATGCAGCTGGGACCACAATTTTTGTTGAAACATCAAATCGTGTCGAGCCAAGGGCATAGCCTGCCTCTCGTAAGCCGCGGGGGACTGCTCGTATTACATCTTCGCTCAGCGAGGTCACCATTGGAATAATCATAATGCCGACAACTATCCCACCACTCATCGCGTTGAAAATGTTGGCTTCAATCCCAAGCACATTTTCTGCAAAGGGTTTAATCAATAATGGCGTAACAAAAAACAGAGCAAAGAACCCGTAGACGACAGTGGGGATTCCAGCCAAAACTTCCAGTAGCGGCTTGATAATTCCACGCGTTTTGGGAGATGCGTATTCGCTCAGATAGACCGCAGAGGCCAGGCCGACAGGCAGGCCAATGACAGAAGCGATACCGGTAACCCACAAAGTCCCCGCCAATAACGGCAGAATACCAAACTGGCCCTCCCCATATTGCGGGGCCCAGGCGGTATCGGTCAGAAATGACCACAGGGATACTTCCTGAAAGAAAGCCAGGCTGTCACCGATTCCCACGACCGATTCAGAAACCAGAACGAAAATAATTGCAGCAGTAACAAAAACCGAAACGGTGGCACAAAACATCAGGCTCGTTAATACGATTCCTTCCCAGATTCTACGGAAATTTGTTTTTGCAGAAAGGCTATGTTTTGAGGATGGCAACATTAAACACCTATGGGACTGTTAAGCCAAATTTCGTTTGTACGCAACCATTCAGCGGACCCTGCAAACAACCTTAATTTCTGCAATAACCAAACATTACTGAATAGTTTATCGTAGGGTGCATCGTGATGCACCAGCCTGTTGATGTGGTGAAAAAAGGTGCGTCACAACGCACCCTGCAAATTGAATCCATTAAAAGTAGGGAAGTTATTTCGGGACTATTCCTGAATATATTCAGAAGTGGAAGTGAGTCTCCAGAGAGGCTTGGTCAAACAGCCCCGGATTTTATCCGGGGAGTCAGTTCCACATTCCTGTTCCGCGTATGCTGGTCATCAAGTGAAAAGGAAAGCCTGCCCAGGTGGGGTTGCTCTACTTCTTTTCTCCTTCTTCCAAAATATCCAGCACTTTCTTTTCAGCTGCTTTAATGGTCTCTTCCGGCAGGCGGACATAGCCAACTTCAGAAACCTGTTTCTGTCCTTCAGTCAGGTAAAATTTCACGAATTCTGCCACTTCCGGCTTGGCCAGTAATGCCTGTCTGCTGACGTAAATAAACAGGGGGCGAGAAAGCGGTTTATAAGTCCCGTTTTCAATAGTTTCGCTGGTTGGTGCCACACTGTCGGAAAGATCAGATTTGGTAGCAATCTTCAACGCTTTGAGTTGATCCTTGTTCTTCACATAGTAGGCAAATCCAAAATAGCCCAATGCATATTTGTTGCCTTTGACTCCTTCGACCAGCATCGTATCTTTTACCGATTGGGTGTAATCGGTTCTGCAGGGAGACTGATTTTCAGGAACATCGCCAATAATCTCCTCGATAAAGTAATCAAAAGTTCCCGAGACCTTATCTGGTCCAAACAGCTTGATTTCTTCATCCGGCCACTGTGGATTGAGGTCTTTCCAGGTTTTGACTTTACTCTCAAACTCCCATAATTTTTTCAACTGTTCAACAGAAAGTGTGTCGCACCAGTCATTTTGAGGATTGACGACAATCGAGATACCATCAAGTCCAATCTTCAGTTCGATTGGCTCAATGCCGGCTGCTTTACACGATTCAATTTCCTTCTGCTTAATTGGTCGGGAAGCCCCAGCGACATCGCATTCTTTTCGGGAGAGCTTTTCCATGCCCGGACCGGTCCCTGTTGTGGCGACATTTGTTTTGATTTTTGTCGCATTATCAAAAGCTTCAGCAACGGCTTCTGAAACCGGAGCAACGGTACTGGAGCCTGCAACCTGGACAACATATTTGGCCCCCGCCCCATTTTCACCGGCGGGTTCTTCGTACTTACACCCACAGATCAATAAGCCGGTAAATAAAACCAGACAGAGCTGAGTCGGGAACATAAATTTACGGAGTTTCATCGTTGGACTTTCTCGGATAATCGTTCTGTAGAAAAGAAAGCATTCTGTGCTTCTTTGCCTGGCAAGTTTTCTTAATCTGCCCGTACGCTCGCATTATACCGCGAATGATTAAGAGAATATAAAGAACGATCTGTCCGGTGCCCGATCTACCCGGGCTGGCCGCTATTTCCGACGAAGAATATAAACAACATCTTCCGTATCTGCATCAACAACAATCGGATCGTCGATATCATAATGGAAATCGTAAGTATCAACCAGTTCCCATTCGGGCGACTTTTGGATCAGGTTTGCCATATCTGTTTGTGTGTAGCAGCGAAAAATCGTTGTATCTTCGATGCGAAACTGCTTGGTAGGAGTGTAAACATCGTATTCAAAGCCGATTTCTTCAATTCTGGTCTTCGGGTTGTAGTTCATCGACCACAACCTGGTGTTGACCTGTAAATTCCCCCGCCGGGCAGACCATTCTTCTTCCGCTTCATAGTCATCACCAGCATCTTCAGGGTTGAGGTGAAGCCCCAGAATAAACAGGCCTCCCTCTTCAACTGCCTCTGCCACACATTTGAAATGTCCAACCGCTTCTTTTTCCGTCTGTAGATGTCGGAAACTGTTGATCATATTGAAGGCGGCATCAAATTTTTTCTCTACAGTGAAATCAGACATATCTCCCACAACTGCAGAAGCCGGATGTCCACGCCTGACCAGTCGCTTATTGCAGAAATCGACTGCATTCGGGTTTAAGTCGTTGCCTGCAACTTCAAAACCGGCATCGGCCAGTTTGTACATTAAACGTCCGGTACCACAAGCAGGTTCGAAAACACGTTTTACCGGACGCGTTGCAAATTGCTTGAAGCAGTCCTGCAGATAATCAAACTCTGCTTTCCAGTCAGATCCGAAAACCAGATCGTAATATTTCGGGTAATCGTACAGGTGCCCTTTAATGACTTCGAGACTCACAAAAATTTCCTTCCAGACCTCAAGATAATACTTGCTGTAAATTGCAGGCTCGTACAATACTGACTTTCGCCCGCAGAGTTAATCAACCAAATGAACTATTTTACAAGAATCAGACGATTCTCTTCAAAACAGGCAGCAGCTATACAGCATTAATTCAAAAGGAACGCAACACGGCATCGGTAGGATGTACGACGGTTTTCCAAAACCGTCCTGATAAGTATCTTATCAATGGAATGCTGCGCAAAAGTGCGCAGCATATTTCAAGAGAATTGTTTTGAACCACGAATGAACGCGAATTTTCTTTGGAGAACCTCACCCCGAAATGCAGGATGGCGTGCTTGCACCCATCAAAAACGGTTTCCACTTCATGAGTCTAATGCCGGTGAATCAATTGCAAAATAACGGTTTCGACTCTTTTTGTGTCTTTGAACACAACTCGGCACGCGAAGATGGGTGCAAGCACGCCATCCT
>WFOZ01000536.1 GCA_015487825.1 Planctomycetaceae bacterium | reverse complement strand
GTTTACGATTGGCTGCAATTTCACGAGTTGAAAAATCACGCTTGGGGTCGAATCGCCCTTCCATCGAAGGCATTGGCAATTTCAATTTCAAATCATTAAAAACAGCCGGGCCGTGACAGGAGGCAATAAAGCAATTGTTATTAACCATTATTGGCAACACGCGGTCACGAAAGAATTCTTCGTGAGGCTTCAAAGACTTCGGCTCCACGGGGCGCAGTGCTATTTCGGCTTCAATCCAGCGCTGCATGGTCAGATAATCCGGATCATCAACTGAAAAGAAGACGTCCAGCCCACGATGAGGCAACCCGCCAAGCTGATCAGCCAGCGGAACACGAATTAATGGGCTGAATTTGGGGAGCTCCTGATAATCAATCCGTGACACTGCCGAGGCCCCATGGCCACCATCATGGCTTTCGTTAGCACCTCGCGCAGTTTTCCATGAAGCAAGCAAAGCTTCGTGGCCCGATATCTTTCCCGTGGCAGGATTGATCGGAAAGTAGAAAAAGCCGGCATGATCGGGACTGTGGCTGAATTCTTCAAACTTCTCCGGAGAAACTCCATGACAATTTACAGCACACCGAGACTCCAGAATCGGCACCACTTCCTGACAGAACTGGTTGAATGATGAATATTCACCAGGCTCCAAACCTTCGTGCGAGTCTACAAAACCAACCTGATCAATCTGATCACAACCAGTCAACACACAGACAGCGACCAACAGAGCCAGCTGCAGGGTCCGCTGTGCAGACCATTTGGGAGACTGAAACAAATCGGTTTCGACCCGCACAACGGACCCTGCAGCTAACCTTGCCAGCGTCGTTATTATGCGACGAGGTCTATATTGATTCAAACAAAATAAACTCATGGAGTCTCCAAAGATTTCACGACAGTTACCATGTCTATAATGGGAACGACAGGGGTGTCGTCACCGAGCAGCAGACGGGCCAGCTCTTGAGAATAAGAGCGGTACCGCAGCGTCGCACGAACTTGCAGCGGTCCATCGACTTTCTTCGGGACCGCGAACGTGTAATGCTCCAGTAATGAGTCGCGTGGTGGGATAGTGTGGAAGGAGAGAAACTTAACCATTTGCCAGGGCTTAATGGTAGGATTACCCTGAGCATCTACACCTGTTGAATGAAACATCACTGCATCTGGATCGATTTTTCCATCTTTGTCGAGTGCACCACTGCGGAATATTTCTTTCCCGCTGGTATCAGTAATTTCGACATCCAGCCACATCTGGCGCACCTCAGTCAAACTGGTTGGCAAGTTATGCCCTGCAGTTTCGTTTGTCACACGCACATCAAAATCAATTGTCTGACCAAGTGTTATCTGCTCTGGGAAGATCACTTTCAAAGAAGCCGCACTTTTAAGCAATTCTTCTGCCATCGCAGCATGTTCATCAGCCCCTTGCAGTTTTGTAATGGCCGTATTGGCCCCTACAAAATAATGGCTGGAAATGTGCTCACGCATCGGACTTTTTTCAGTTGCACGTCCTGGATTTTTGACAGGCTTTAGCGTTCGGGCAGTTTCAATAGCCAATTCAACAGGCCTCATATGGCAATCCTGGCACTGAATTCCCTTTTCCGCATAGATACTGCCTAGCCATTCCTCATATGTACGGTCAACAACCAAACCATTATTTGGATGAACAACGCGATGGCAATTTCCACAGAATTCCGAACTTCTCATCTGCTTACTGGCAACTGTGGCCCGCCCACGGTGAAGACAGCGACGCTCAGCATGAGGACCATGAATCGGCCCTTTGGGATCCGCCACAAAACTTGCATTTGCAGGCAGGTCATCCTCGGAAGTGAGAGTTGAGCCATCAATAAAGTGGCACACAACACAACTGATTCCTTCAGTGACCGGTGGCTCGAATTTATCTAGCTCTGAATTTTTTCCATGCCCGGAAAGCACCAGTGGAGAGGAATGACAGCCCATGCACAACCGGTCCGTCTTCCCGTCAGTATCCTCACTTGCCATGTGATACAAAGCCCGAAAGAAAGGATCGCTAAACCCGGCCGAATGCATCGACCCTTTCCACTCTGCCCCTATCCTCTTGTGACAACGCACACAGTCAGCAGTCGAGGCGTACTCTTTAAGAGGCACCACCTTCCCATCCGGCGTTGTCTGAGAAGACGGGTGAAACAAAGAATTTTCCACATCGACAATTACCGCCTTCTCTGCTTCGCCCTCTGAATCCATAGAGACCGGTGTAGCTGAATTACCAGATGCACCAATCTTGCCGGATTCAGAATCTGCTTTATCGCACGAACTCAGAAGCAACACCATTAACACGATAGTCGCACGTTGCAGTGTAAAACACCGACGAATCCAAAGCCCGCAGTATCGGCTACTCCGATTGCCGTATTCACTCAGCTCTATCTGATAGTGTCGATAAGTCATAGATGCACGCCTGATTCCATTACGACAAATATCCGGAGTACCTTGACAAGCAAGCTACAAATCAACGACCCTGCATTGCTGAAGATCAACTTTTTCGGTCTGTAAACAGTAAACCACACAAGCAATATATGTGGACCACGCAGTGAATACTATATAATCAAGACCCTTGTTGTCCAGTTTATTTGCCCGCTTTTTTCTATCTTCCCAAAAATATACTTTTCGACCTGTTATTACAGTATCAGAAAGTATTATCCACAGCCTGTTGTCTCTATGCAGTCCGAGTTATTACAACACTCTTGGTTCAACCAACTGGGAGCTCCGGACAATATTCGACAATCCTGCTCTTCGAGCTAAAACCTCACTTTATCAGAACGGTATCCTGAAAACCTTTGAAGAACTCTTGGAGGGGTTATGAATAAAAAAATTG
This sequence comes from Planctomycetaceae bacterium, assembly GCA_015487825.1. GTDB lineage: Bacteria > Planctomycetota > Planctomycetia > Planctomycetales > Planctomycetaceae > Rubinisphaera. Next base: position 94 of record WFOZ01000536.1, on the reverse strand, counting down.
CTGGAATGATACGGGCAGTTCTGCTAAGAAGGTGTTTTAAAAATCAATTCTTCATGATGGCGAGCCGCTTTGACATTAATGCAATCATTGCAAT
>WFOZ01000535.1 GCA_015487825.1 Planctomycetaceae bacterium | reverse complement strand
TTTTCCAAGACTACAGGATGGCCTTGAAAAGGTTTGTCGCTATGCGGAATCATCAGCAATGAAAATCGCTTTCGAACCTGAGCCGGGAATGTTTATCGACACAATGGCCAGTTGGCAGCAATTACAGCGGCGGTTAAAGCATCCACTACTCGGACTGACAATTGATATCGGCCATTTGCAATGTCTGGAATCTGAACCGATTTCGGATATTCTCCAACAATGGGCAGGGCAAATCTGGAATATTCACATCGAAGATATGAAAAAAGGAGTTCACGATCACCTTCGTTTCGGCGAGGGAGAAATCGATTTTCTATCTGTCATGCAAACATTAAAACAGATCAATTACACTGAAGCTGTGCATGTTGAACTAAGCAGGCACGCACACATGGCTCCTGCGGCTGCGAAAGAATCGATACTTTTTTTACAGAACGTGATGCAGTAAGACTGGGAAAGTAAAACAAATTTCGAGGTTCTTCCTGCCTCATGAACAGGACTTAAAGAATCGCCTGATTTATATGCTACTAATGTTAAAAGTTTGCGAACGGCTCGCAAATTTTAGAAATATATCAGTTTGGTTACGGCTATCAGTATGAATCAGCCGTGCTGGGTATTAAGGAACCGCCGTTATGTCTGGTACTTCGTTCGAGGGATTCCCTCGTGATACGTTGAAGTTTCTGAGTGAACTGAAAAAGAATAATCGTCGAGAATGGTTTCAGAAACATAAGCCGCGATACGAAACAGCTTTTATCAATCCGGCATTGAATTTTATTGAAGCAATGCAAAAGCCACTCAATAAACTCTCTCCGTTTCTGGAAGCAGTTCCCAAAAAAATGGGGGGCTCATTGATGCGGATATACCGGGACACTCGATTTGCGAAAGATAAAACTCCTTACAAAACAAATATCGGTATTCAATTTCGTCATGAAGCCGGCTGCAATGTTCATGCTCCCGGTTGTTATGTGCATATCGAACCGGATAATGTTTTTGTCGGTGTTGGTATCTGGAGGCCGGAAAAAGAAGTTCTTCGCATGATCCGCGAACGTATCTCGCAAGAGCCTCGTGCGTGGAAAAAAGTTCGCGATCAGAAAAAATTCCGTGAAGCCTATAAGCTTTCCGGTGAGAGTCTCATTCGTCCTCCGGCAGGCTTCGATAAAGAACATCCAATGATCGATGATATTAAGCGAAAAGATTTTATCGTCATCTGTTCGCTGAAGCCAAAGCAGATCGAGTCTCCTGATTTCATCCAGGAGGTAATCACCCACTTCAAACTGGCAACTCCCTACATGAGATTTCTATGTGAAGCGATTGAAATCCCCTATTGATCAGTCCCGATCAGGTTACTTGGGAATAGTCCTGAAATAACTTCTCTATTTTAATGGATTCAATTTGCAGGGTGCGTCGTGACGCACCTTTTTTACCACAGGAACAGGCTGGTGCCTCGCGGCGCACTCTACAATTAACCGGGAACCTATTTCGAGACTATTGCTTAACGGTTTGTATCAACCTGATTATACTGACTGATCCCGCCTCCTTTGAAGAAGTCGGAAAGTTCAACGACTGCAGGGCCGAGCAGGAACATGTAAACAGCTGGCATCAGGCATAAAACCGTTGGGAAGAGAAGTTTGAATGTAGCAGTGTTCGCTTTCTGGTCTGCCCGCTGCTGTAATGTTGCCCGCATTCCATCGCTGTAATCTGTCAGTGCATCGCTGACATTGGTTCCCATTTTTTCCGTTTGAATCAGCAGCGATGAAAGAGCGTGTAATTCCGGCAGATCAACACGTTCATTCATGTTAGATAAAGCGTGTTCGAGAGTATCAATATTGGCCTGTGCGGTAACGATGCGCAGCTCATCAGCCATTGCAGGGTAGACGTCTGTTGTTTCCCAGGCAACACGTGCCAGGCCGGAACGTAATGTCATTCCCTGACTGGTACACATATTGAGCAGGTCGAGAACATCCGGCAGAGCCTGTTCGATTTCTGATTTTCGTTTAGCTGCACGCGAACGAACCATGAGACGCGGTATTGCCCAACCCATTGCAGAACCAGCAACCATTGCAGGAAGCCAGATCCATTCTGTTCCCGGAAAAAATGCCATTGGAATGCCGAAAAGAATAAGTGGCAGCACCAATCCAAGGTAGCGAACTGCAGCCAGATTTTGCCAGGCATGTGGTTCGTAATGCCCGGCCTGAATCAATTCTTTTTTGATGGCCTGCTGTTTCGTTTCCGATTCCGGAAGGCACGCAGCCAGCGATGTGGTTACAGTAGGCCCCCAGATATAATCGTCTTCATCGGTAACTGATAATTCTCCCGGCTCCACACGTGGCAATTCCCGTTGGATGCCGATAACCGATTTTCCGAACAGGGACCGCGAAGTCCAACTGCGGGCTTTTCCGGTATAGCCGGCAGATTCCTGTGTAGAGCGAACCATCAACTGTTCTTGTTCAGCAACCGGTTCCGCAAGAATACTTTCGGGGATTTCTTCCGGGACACCAATTTCAGAAAACAGGCTGTCACTGGGAATTTCGTCAGATTCGTCAGAAGAAATTACCTGTTCAGGGACTGAAGACGCTGGTTTTTGAGTACGCGGTCTTCTGGAAACTGGAGAACCAGGACGCTCGGATGAAGAAGAGCGTCCGAATAATTTTCTAAGATACTTAGCCAGAACAACAACCGCGAGAACGAAAATCAGGATTGCAAAGAGCCACAAAAGAGGCGTTTTCAGTGGTGAATCGCCGCTGATCAGTTGTGCGAATGTAAATGTTGTGTCCATGATATTCTTATCCAGCATCGTGTTTTTAATGCAGTCAGGCAGGGGGACGCTGGGCGTACCGGCTACCGGCTCTGCATGGCTACTTTGGTTACTCTCATTTTTTTCGAAGATGCATCACAAATGGGGACGTACAGCGTACCTTACGCTGATTATGTCTGTTGTGAATCGCTCAATATTTTCATAATCCAGATGGCCCCGATAATTTCGAGTCCGATTCCGGTGAATGTAATAAACCTTCCCCAGTCGGAGGCCATTAAACGTGTGAAGTAGTTTGGATCTCTAAACAGGAAGAATGCCAAAATCGCAGGGGGAAGCAAAATCATTAAAATTGCTGTTGCCCGTGAGCCTGCTGTTGCAGTTCGCAGTCTACCTAAAAACAGAGTTCGATCTCTCATCGTTCGAGAAAGGCGTTCGAGTACTTGAACCAGATCGCCCCCGGTTTGCTGATGGACACTTAATGCAGTTGCCAGAATTCTGAGCCCGTTCACTCCGGTTCGTTCCGGTAATTCGTACAAGGCTTCATTCATCGTAACTCCCATTTGAAGTTTACGAACGCTGGTTTGCATTTCGTCTCCCAGCGGGTTGGGTGTATC
>WFOZ01000534.1 GCA_015487825.1 Planctomycetaceae bacterium | reverse complement strand
TTATTCGCCATCATTTTCAATATCTGAAAATTCAGGGCGATGCTCCCATTACCGTTTCTGAAATCAGGTCGATTCTACCGGAAGCTTTCAGGTTGCGAATCGATACGGGCCCTCAAGCCGGATTGTTTGTATTCGATGCCGATGGTCAGAATATCGGATACGCTTTAAGAACTTCGCCTCAATCAGACAAAATTATTGGGTACGCAGGGCCGAGTGATGTGCTTGTTGTGTTGGGGGAAGAAACAAAACAACCGAATCCTCCTCCAGCCGATTCGGAAAAAACAGCATCCCGGAAAGAACTCTCCGTTCCTACGCGGAAAATTCTGGGAATTAAAATACGCCATAGCTGGGATACTCGCAGGCATATACAATGGATCAAAGAGGACGCCTGGTTCATGCAGTTCTGGCAGGGGCGAGACTGGGAAAATATTTCGACTCTCAATTATTATGATGAATATATGGAAGGGGTGTCCGGGGCAACGCTCAGCAGTATGGGAATTGCCAGATCGATTCAGCATCGTTTTCGTCTGGTAGACAAAAATAAAAATGCAGTGACACAACTTCGCCTTTCGAGTACCGATTATGGTCTATGGATTTCTATCTGTATTGCCCTGCTGGTTACTTTCGGTTCGGGGTGGAGGCACCGCAAAAGTTTGTGGTTTGGAGTGAAAGTTGCTGCGATTGTGTATGTCGGTTTTCTGAATGGTTCGCTCATTGCAATGAGCCTGCTTGCCGGGTATGCCTCTCATGGTATTGCCTGGCAGCTTGCACCGGGGTTAACTTCGCTGGTACTGATTTCTTTTTTTATCCCATGGACGACACGCAGACAGCCATATTGCAATCACCTTTGTCCACACGGAGCCGCTCAGCAGTTACTCAGTCGTTACTCTCCCTGGAAGCGTTCCATCCCTGCCCGATTTGCAGCCGGTTTGAAATGGCTCCCCTTTCTTCTGATTATTATAGCTGTTTCATTTCTGGTGTTACGAATTCCGCTGGAGTTTGCGCATCTGGAACCGTTCGATGCTTATCTCATTCGGCAGACAGACTGGATTCCGATTATAATTGCGGTTATCAGCCTTGCGGTATCAGCGATAGTCCCGATGGCTTATTGTAAATACGGCTGCCCAACCGGTGCTCTTTTAGAATATGTACGAAGTCACGGCCGTGCGAATCGATTTCAGAAAAAAGATATCGCCGCATTCATGCTGCTTGCACTAACCTGGCTGCTTATTTATCAGTATGAAAATATTCAGATGTGGTTCATGCAAAGTGTCCAATGAAATTAAAGAGGATTGAATCAGGGAAATAACTCGGATTGTGCCTGTCGTGCTTCTTCCTCGATGATCCCTTCAATGACAGCGGCCATATTGCTGGAAGCTCGATTAGCGACTTCGATAACATCTTCACCCGTGGTCGGTTCTAACGCATCCGGCAGACAGACATTGGTGACAGTTGAAAGCCCCAGAACCCGCATCCCTGCATGGGCAGCCACGAGTGTTTCAGGAACAGTCGACATGCCAACAACGTCGCCACCAATCGCTCTGAAAAAACGGTATTCCGCCCGAGTTTCGTAATTCGGCCCCTTTACTCCGACATAAACACCTCGCTGAGCTGTGATGTTTCGATCTCTTGCCAGCTTCAACGCTGTTTCTATCAAATTGGCATCGTAAGGCTGGCTCATATCCGGATAACGCGGTCCGAGGCGATCATCATTGAATCCAGCCAACGGGTTATCCCCCATCAGGTTGATATGATCATCAATCACGATTAACTGCCCGGGTCGATGCAGCGGATTCATCCCGCCGCTGGCACTGGTGACAATCAGCAGATTCACCCCCATCGCTTTCATCACACGCACTGGAAAAGTAATCTGCCGAAGCGAATAACCTTCATAAAAGTGAAATCGCCCCTGCATTGCAATCAGATTGATATTTTTTACCTTCCCACAGACCAGCCTGCCCGCATGCCCCATTGCAGTCGATTTACAAAAATGAGGAAGTGATTCAAACGGGAATGATACTGCCTGCTCGATCTGATCAACAAAATGTCCCAGTCCGGTCCCCAGAATTAGACCGATGCGTGCCTCTCTATTCCACTTCCTGCAGAGCGCCTCTGTTGCCTGTTCAATTTGCTCCCAAAGTTCATCCATGATAACTTCCGTTGCCTATTCTGATGGTACCAGCTGCTTTTGATCTACTTCAGCGAACTTTCATTATTATAAAACAGATTCAAAAGTCAGACAGGAATAACTACCTCTGATGTAATTCAATGTTTGAATTAACAGAAATTCCCGTTATCCGTATCGTTCCTCACTCATTTACTCTTTTTCTATTTCCAGTGTTTCGATGCGACGGTACAACTTTGCACGGGTTAATCCCAGCAGTTCTGCCGCTTTTGCTTTATTCCCCTTTGTTGCTTCCAGGGCACGGACAATTTCTGCTTTTTCGACAGATTCCAGCAGCGAAGATAAAGATCTGAAAACAGGCTTCTTTCCGGGCAAAGATTGCTGGGCATTTTTACCTGTCTGGAAACGAAAGGGAAGATGTTCAATCGAAATCAAGGAATGTTCGCACAGTTTGCATGCCTCCTGAATGACCAGTTTCAATTCCCGTACATTTCCCGGCCACGCATATTGTTGAAATTCATCGAGAGTTTCGCGAGTCAGGCCCATGTACTGCTTTTCAGAATTCTGATTATTCTGTTCCACAAAATACTGACAAAGCAATTCAAAATCTTCAACCCGCTCGGTAAGAGTGGGTAAGGTCATCGAAATTGTATCAATCGCAAAAAAGAAAGCCGAATCAAACTGATCCTGCTCAACCAGTTTTTGCAATGACTGCGTTGACGATGAGAATAAACGGTACTGTGCAGGCCATTCTTCCTGTTCAATCACTTGCGCTAACCAGACCTGCAAATCAAGGGAAAGTTTCTCAACATCTTTCAGAAAGATAGCTCCCGGTGTACTTAATTCTCCCGCGTGAGTGAGAGCATCTTTAAGGAGCCGTCTCTGATCTGTACGAGGTAGTTGACTACATTCAATAAGAAGGAAAGGAAATTCATTATAGTCCGAATGCTGGTGAATCATCCGAGCGATATATTCTTTTCCGGTCCCGGCATCTCCCCGCAGATGTACCGCAGCACGTGAACCACGGGCAACCTGAATTTGTTCAGAAACGCATCGCATTGCAGGACTGCGAGCAATAAGAGTTGCCTGATTAAAACGCTGATGACGAGTTTGCATCAGACCGGCAAGCTCAGAATGTAGTTGCTGTGAAAAAGAAGGCTGTAATTGCAGAGCAAGATCAGCTAGTTCCAACAATATTCCAATCACCGCAGTCAGTTCACCGATATCATCAAACAAAGGCAGATAAAGAACATGAGGCGAACGAGGTTCTCCCCGTGAATCGATAAAGTTAATTCTGGTAAACAGTTCCTGCCCCTGAAAAACTTCCGCTGGTGGAGTCAGGGAATTCAAAACGCGATCACTTAAATTTTCCAGCGAATCGCTGCGATATTCACAGCTTTTCCCGATCACATCTTCGGGCTGACAGCCTGTCAGTTCGACACATCCCAAATTGAAAAAACGCACACGCCAGCGATGATCAAGCATGAAAACCGGACGGACCGAGTTCGTCAACCAGGATACAATTCCACTCTGACTGCGATATTTCTTCGGCATCGGCTATAATACTTTGGTGAATTTCGATTTGTAAAATGGCGAACCGGGAGTTACTCCCCCCCCCCGGCTTGCCTCATCATAACCCCTTGAGCATCCGAAGCCAAGAACATGTTACTTCTGATCTATCCCGCGATTGATAACAAACGACTGCAAGCGATCCAGGCTGCTGCCCCTGCTCTGCAAATAATGAATGTTGAATCTGAAAAACAAGCCCGAGAGGCAATCCGAAATGCAGACGCCTTTTACGGCAAAATCACGCCGCAGCTTCTTTCTTCAGCAGAGAAACTTCAGTGGATACAATCACCAACCGCCAGTCTGGAACATTACCTTTTCCCGGAACTGATCGAACATCCCGTTCTGTTAACCAACATGCGTGGTATTTTTTCAGATGTGATAGCCGATCAGGTCATGGGGTATGTAGTGATGCTGGCTCGAAATTTACATTTGTATCGAGATCAACAACGCTCTAAACACTGGGCGCCAATTGGAGATGAATCTGCGAAAACAGATTTCATTCAATCGCCGGGGACGTTAACACCTGTCGATAAAACACACCGTCACCTTTCCGATTGCGTAATGGGAATTTTGGGAGTCGGTGCAATCGGCACTGAAATTGCCCGCAGGGCGTCTGCTTTCGGCATGAAGATACTCGGCGTTGATCCGCACCCTCGTTCGATTCCAGGAGTTATGCAGGATTGCTGGCCGGTTTCGCGATTGGAAGAGTTGCTCAATCGAAGTGATTTCGTTGTCATTGCCGCCCCGCACACGCCCAAAACCGAACGACTATTCGAACGTAAACTGTTTGAACTGATGAAAGCAAATTCTTATCTGATTAACATCGGCAGAGGGGCCATCGTTAAACTGGATGACCTTGTTGAAGCGATAACCAGTAACAAAATAGCAGGAGCTGCACTGGATGTGTTCGAAGAAGAACCGCTGCCTGCATCGCATCGGTTATGGGAGATGGAAAACGTCATCATCACTCCTCACATCGCAGCCGCTTCGCCGCGAGTTTCAGAAAGACACTTCGAACTGCTTTGCGAAAATATCAGACGGTTTTCGAATGAGGAAGACTTACTCAACCGTGTGGATAAGGAATCATGGTATTAAATAAGGTTCTTCGTGGTTTTTAGTACTTGGGTTGATTTTCTGGCAAATGAGGACATGCTGATGTTTTTCACACCACCTTAAAGGAGATCACCAGCATGCCTC
>WFOZ01000533.1 GCA_015487825.1 Planctomycetaceae bacterium | reverse complement strand
GTGTTCACCAATCTCCATCGCGACCGCATTCGCATCACTGTAGGCCATTAACCCGGCTGTAGAACCATGTCCCGACATGCGAAAACGACCTGAGTTATAAATAATAATCAGATCGACGCCCCCTTTTTCCAGAAACTTGGCACTAATCCCGGTGCCTGCTCCTCCAACAATAATTGGTTCACCTCGATCAAGTGTCGCATGCAGGCGATCAACAACTTCCCTGCGAGTATATGGGTTTCCAATTCCAGTCCAGGGGTTTGGCATAATTGACAGTACTCTTTTCTAGTTGGTCACTCTTTCCTTTTTTTGTAGTTTGGTTTGAGTGAACTGTTTTTTCGCCACTGTCCTTCACAACGGCTTTCAATTCCGATTTAGAATTGTAATGTGAAGAAATGACTTATACCACTTCTTCAGCTTTTCCACCTGAGCCGGCTCCCGCCACTATTCTTCCAATCTTTTGTGTTGAAGTGATTTCCACTTTGTATTCACCTATCGGAAGCCTCTGCATACTACTTATGATTTTTTGAAAATGTCCAAATGATAAACACAACTTCAACCGGCTCGCCTCGTCGCCAGGAGGGCTAACCCTTCACCAGATAGTTTCTGAAAATTTATTAAAATTAAAAATAAACCATCAAAAACTGGAGAAGCTGATGGTAAAAGATTTGATACAATTTCAATCCTTTGTGGCACACATCGTTTCATTCAATTATCTGTAGAATTTCAGCTATGTCGATAGGTTATGCCCACGAGAACATACGTGAAACACACATTCTTGGCGTGAAAACGCAATTTCAAGTGATCAAAGCAGATGAATCAGATAATCGAGACTGGTTAGCGGATACCCCAATTTGCGACAAGCTGAAAGATAACAGCATTGCCCATTGTGGCATCATGCAAGCGGCATTTCCTTTTGAAATTGTGCGTGTTAATTTGTCAGGTACTTTTTTTCTAGCCTGTTTTGAAGGCGAAGGTTCTGTACTGATTGATGGGAGTTGGCAAACTGTTGTTGCAGGTCAGGCTTGTGTGCAACCACCTTTTATTCCCAATGCTCTCCGGGCAGTGAAGGGGAAACTCTGGAAGTTCTGCTGGGTGCGTTATCAGGAAACTACTGCTAAGAAGTCGGTCGCAGTTTTGCATGCTCCCACGCTTGGTGCTTTCGACGTATCTCCTTTTCGGTGTGCCATCGAAGGGCTGCATGCAGAAGTCTCAAGTTCGAAATCTACCCGTATGGCAATAGCGTGGAGCGAATTGATTCACTGCTACGTTCACTCTTTTGCACAAATCTTTCAAGATGATGACCGGCTGGTTAAAGTCTGTCGAGCGATTGAAAGGAATTTAAAAGGAGACTGGACACTGGAACGATTGGCTAACACTGCTCATGTCAGTAAAGAACATTTGCGACGCTTGTGTAGCGCATCGTTCGGACGTTCTCCCATGCAACATGTCGCTTTTTTAAGAATGCAATACGCCGCAAGACTACTCAGGACGACTGACCATAAAATCGCATCGATTGCTCATCAGGTAGGTTACGCAAACCAGTTTTCTTTTTCAGACACCTTCCAACGCTGGCTCGGTTGCAGACCTTCTGCATACCGAGAACAAGGGAATCGCAAATAGACTACGTGTATAAAACAGCCGGAAAAGAATTGCCTGATGCTACGTGCCGCTTCACGCTGGTGACTATGTTTTCTAAAAATTATGCTGCTTGTTGTTAGTACTTGGAAGTTTTCTTAATACATACGTCTGCGAAACAGCCATGCGGCAGATGTTAGCGAAACAAACCCGATTAAAGCCATCGGCCAGAACTGGTTGATCATCATTTCAAACGGTGTTGCCTGCAGGAAGACGCTGCGTAAAATGACCATGATGTACCGCATTGGGTTGATATACGTGATCTGCTGGATGAAGTAAGGCATATTTGAAATTGGTGTCGAAAAACCGGAAAGAATGATCGCGGGAACCAAGAACAAAAATGCTCCCAAAAGTGCCTGTTGTTGTGTCACAGCCAGCGATGAAATCATCAAGCCAACTCCAATCGCGGCGATCACAAACAAGGCCAATCCGATGTAAAGTGTCAGTAAACTTCCAACCAGCGGAACCTGAAACCAAAGGACGGCGACAACAATAATAAACGTCGCTTCGACCATGCCGATGATAAAACCAGGGACCGATTTCCCAATCAAAATTTCCCACGGCTGATACGGCGTAACAAGTAATTGATCGAATGTCCCTTGTTCTCGCTCTCGGGCAACCGAAAGGGAGGTCACAATTAAAGTGACTACCAATGTCAACAGTCCGACAATTCCAGGAACGATAAACCAGCGACTTTGCAGATTCGGATTAAACCAGGAACGAACTTCCAAGCGTGCGGACGAATTGGTAATGCCCCGACTTTTTAACCACTCGGCATTGAAACTATTCACAATTGATCGCGCATAACCAACCGTAATTAACGCTGTGTTAGAATCTCTGCCATCGACAATAAACTGCACCGAAGCAGCCCCGTCAATATTGAGGTTCCTGCCAAACTGCGGTCCAATCCGTAACACGCCCAGCACTTTTCGATTGTTGATCAACGGAGCGATCTGTTCGTCATCGTGAATGAATTCGACACAGGTAAAATTGGGCGAACCGAGAAACTTCGCGACCAGGTCTCGTGAACCGGCAGCAGAACTTTCGTTATAAATGGCGATTGGCACATGCGTCACATCGAATGTCGCTGCATATCCAAAGACCAGCAACTGAATAATCGGCGGGCCAATAATCACAAATCGGCTTCGCGGATCTTTCAGCAGGGCTTGAAATTCCTTGATGATCAACGCCATCAAACGTGACAAAACTGTTCTCCTAATCTAATCGTTTTTGTGAGAGACGTCGTGTTAATCCCAGAAAGATGGTTGCCATCACGATCAAAGCCAGTGCATTGGGCAGGAGTACCGGCCAGATATCTCCTGCGAGAAAAATGGTTTTAAGCATTTCCACATAATAACGGGCAGGGACAATATGTGTAATCCATTGAAT
>WFOZ01000532.1 GCA_015487825.1 Planctomycetaceae bacterium | reverse complement strand
GTAGATATGATTAAAGTGTTCAATAAGGTTGAACGATGACCCCAGACGCTTAGAGATTTCCTCTGCTGAATAACGGTGAAGTTTCAGTCCCGCACACTTTCTTGCACCATCCGTAGAAAATTCAGCGAAAAGGACGTAGCCACCTGTTTTTACGCAGTATTTCAAATTGTTGAAATACCCCTGGATATTTTTTTCGTTAGTTAAAAAATGAAGAACTGCCCTGTCGATCCATAAATCAACATCCGGGACAGTCCCCCGAAAGGGCTGGGCAATATCCTGGCAAACCCAGATAATTTGTTCGCTTCTCTCCCCCAACCTGCTTTTAACTCGATTGATCGCCTCAGTACTGATGTCATTGAGGACCAGCTTTATCGATCGGGAAAGAAGTTCTTCAATCAAAACAGAAGTTCCCGCACCTGGGAGAAAGGCTGTACAGTTTTCCTGCTTTGGAATCTGGCTCAATAAATTTAATATTTGCGTTGATTCTTTTTCATACCAAGCTAATTTCGAATCATCCGTGCCGGAAAAAATAGTATCCCAATGCTTGCTGCTCGAGTTCATTATTTCCTCCGTCATTTTACGAGCATGAATTTCAAAGAGCTTCACATTAACTGCAGGTCAACACTCATTCATTGAAAGACAGGATCGGGCCGTTGCCGCAATCAGCTTCAAAGCATCTCGAGAGCCATTCTCTATACCTTTTTCAAAATCACCTTCGAGCCTCCCCATCTGATTAGTAACATGTGCAAAGCAGACCACAGCATTGTTGCTGGCCTGGGCAAAGGCATAAAGAGCCGATGCTTCCATTTCAACAGCTAGAATCCCTTGAGACTTTGCCTGCTCAATTGCAGTACTCGTTTCACGAAAGGGAGCATCCGTAGTCCATGTCGCTCCTCGATAAACGGGGACTATCAGCTCTGGAAAAGCTTTATCGAGTTTCCCAAGCAGTTCATGATGAATATGTGCATACTCAGATGGCGGTAGGTAATGATAACTTGTCCCTTCATCCCTGAACGCTTTTTCAATCAGGACAAAAAAAGGAGGAGATTGTTTTGGCTGGATCATGCCGGAAGAGGTGACACTAATAAGCAATCGGCATCCCGATGCAAACAACTCTTCAGCAATCAGTACCGCAAACGAAGCACCAACTGCACAACCGATAACACCAAACTCAATCTCTTCATACTGAAAGTTATATAATTGGGTATGGTAACACGCCCAACAGGGATTGGCTTCAGCCCTGCCGATTAACAGCAAATTACTGACGATATCTCCATCAGGATCGAGGATGCAAATTTGAGGTATCTCCCCTTCAGGAATTTTTTTCTGCCGCCTGGCCTCTCGCAGCATATTTTCAGGAACAAATAAAGATTCAAGATCATATCTTTTATCACGCAGGATCGGCGGTTGAGAGGAGTTCATTTTATACTACTAACGATCAATTTCTTTAGGCATCCCGCATATTTCCAGAATGTCGTAACGGCTGACAATAAAGGCAGCCGTGCTGTGCATTCCCATCTGTCGAGTGTTGGATCATGTTCCGCAACTTTCTGAAAGCGACTGCTTTCTTCGCTGCCCTTCCCGGCGAACTGTTTTTGCTGAACGCTCAACCACGGGATAGTCACCCGAGATAAATCGCAGCAATTCCTTTACCAGCCTGGGACGTGTGACGTAATAGCACCGCAGATTCCCGTCTTCATGAAAATCAATCACTTTTTCCCGGCGAAGAGCCAAGAGGTGTTGCGACACGTTGGATTGAGAAATCTCCAGAAGATCTTTGATGTCCGTCACGCACTTAGCTCCTTGGGAGAGTTCTTCCAGGATTGCCAAACGTACCGGATGAGCCAGGATTCGAAGAAGCTCAGCTTTTTGTTTCAAATTAAGATTTTTAATGATGACAGGCCTCCATGCTGAAACAGCCAGTATTAATATTACAATATTCTAATATTAATACTTTCAATAAATCCTGTCAAGTAAGATCACCAATCGTGATATTGATAGGGTGCAGAACACTATTTGCGAGATGGAGGTAGTTTTGTAGAATGAGCAGGTAGAAATGGGGGGCTTGTTTTGACGTAACTCTAATAACT
>WFOZ01000531.1 GCA_015487825.1 Planctomycetaceae bacterium | reverse complement strand
GTGTTTTGAGTATGGAATGCGAAGGAAGCGGCGGCTCGATGATTGAAAAATCTTTGGGATGGTTACGAAACCTGATGGATGAACTCGGCATCCCCGAAGAACAAGTATGAGTAGGGTGGGTGCAGTGAAACGAAACCCACGCTGCGTAGGTGGTGCGTTCCACTGCGTTACACGCACCCTGCTTGACTGGGGGTTGAGTTTTAGTGGTTCGTAGGACGGCGTGCTTGCACCTGTCGTTTATACATAGTTTTCATGACCAGGGATGGCCCAGACGCATCCGTCTGGGTGGCGTAGCCACAAGAGGCGGGGAATGTGCTCTGTGAAACAAACAAACGTGCCAACTCAATTCAGTTCAACAGTCTGTTATTTATGGAGCCACATTCCCAGCTTCCTGTTGCTTCGCAACTCAGAGGCACGCCTCTGAGCTATCCTTTTGTTGAGGTTTCATGTGAAAATGAAATCTCATCGCCTGCAAACTTATGTATAAACGATGGGTGCAAGCACGCCATCCTACCGGCACCTAAAATACGATAGTGATTGTTGAGTCGGTGATGAGGCAACGTTCAACGTAAAAATAAATGAAAGGAACCAACCATGAAACCTAAACATGATTTATCCACTCCTTCACATTCCCGGCGTGATTTTTTGAAAAAGAGCACACTGGCTGCTTCCGGATTTTCTGTCTCGACTTTAGGCATCAATCATGCAGTGCATGCAGCCGGGAATCAGGAGATTAAAATTGGGATGATTGGTTGCGGAGGTCGCTGTGCAGGTGCTGCTTTGAATGCGATGGATGCTGATCCTGATACTCGTCTGGTGGCAATGGCCGATTTATTTGCCGACCGTATCGACAAAAAACGGAAGGCATTGATGACACAAAAACCGAAACAGGTCTCTGTCGATGATGATCATTGCTTCGTAGGGCTTGATGGTTACAAGCGGGTGATTGAAAGTTCTGATGTTGTCCTGATCGCTTGTTCGGCCAAGTTTCATCCCATGTATCTGAAAGCAGCAATTGAAGCGGGCAAGCATGTGTTTGTTGAAAAACCGCATGCCATTGATCCTGCCGGAATCAAGGTGGTTCAGGCAGCTTGCGATCTGGCCAAACAGAAAAACCTGGGGATCTTATCGGGGTTACAGAGTCGTTTTTCCCCGGAGATCAGCGAGGTCATCGAGCGGGTCCGGGATGGACAGATCGGTGAAGTTATTTCTATCGAAGAAAACTTTATCCGTGGTCCCTATGGCAATACCGACCGCCCGGCAAACTGGAGAGAACTCGAAATTCAGTACGGCAACCATTATCGCTTTTCCTGGTTGTGTGGCGATGATGTCACGCAGTCGCTGGTGCATAACCTCGACCGTGCCTCATGGGTTCTCAATGAAACAACACCGGTTGATTGTCATGGCTTCGGAGGTCGCTCAAGCGTGCAGGATTTGCTGGGCGATGTTTTTGATCATCACTCCGTTGTCTACCGTTATGAAAACGGAGTGCGATTATACGCTTTCTGCCGCACAACGGCGGGATGTTATAACGAGAATTCAAGTGTCATTTTGGGGTCCAAGGGGGTTGCGTATCCGGTACGGGGATTCATTACCGGCGATAAGGAATGGAAATTCAGAGGCAAAAAAGAAAGCCCCTACGTGCTTGAACACGAGGCGTTCTTTAAATCAATTCGTGAAGGCGCCCCTCTGAATTGTGGTCACTATATGGCTCGCAGTACCCTTGTTGCTGTTATGGGGCAGTTGTCATGTTACAGCGGAAGAGAGGTTCGCTGGGATGAAGTGAGCAAATCCGATTTCTATTTTGCCCCGAAACCGGAAGAGTGTACGTGGGATATGCAACCTCCTACAGTTCCGGATGACAAAGGGATTTATCCGGTTTGTGCCATGCCGGGGGTCACAACGAACGTGTAGCCGGGTGATTTCAGGCTTTGGTGATGTTGGTTAATCTCCTGAGTGGGGAAAATCGTGCCTGTTCGGTTGAAATTATTTGCTAATTACATCAACCTTCGATGACAGCCTTTGTTCATTTGGACTCGAAACGGAGTAGTTAGATGTCTCACAGTTCCCCAAAATTACATAATGCGATGTGGCCCGGTCTGGTTGGAAAAGAAGAAGGGACCGATCATCCGCCGATCAGCCTGGATCGGATGCTCGAATTGACTGCTGCTGCGGAGGTGAATGGTCAGAAATATGAGGGGATTGATTCCTTCCTGTTCCATCCGCACACCGACCCGGATGCTTCTGAAGATGATCTGCGGGCGATGGCAGATAAAATTGCCAGCTACAATTTGAAGGTCGGTTCGCTGGTTGCTCCGATCTGGCCCGGCACTGTCGGCGATGCAGCGATGGGTGATGACGAAGCGCAGGGGAAATTTGTGCTTGCGGTCGAGAAGGCGTGTCGAATCGCAAAAATTTTCAACGAGCATGGCGTGAGAAGTTACGGCTGCATTCGTATCGATTCTGCATCCGGTGTGGAAGACTGGTCGAAAGATCCTGCGGGAAGTACGAAACGGATTGCGGAAACCTTCAAAAAGGCGGCAAAAGTTGCAGCCGATCATGGGGAAAGGCTCGCTGCTGAAGGAGAAATCTGCTGGGGTGGCATGCACTCATGGAAAGATATGGTCGATTTACTTGAAGCTGTCGATATGCCGAAAACGGTTGGATTCCAGGCAGATTTGGCTCACACTTATTTGTATCTGCTGGGGTACAACTCAGAAGAAAATGCGTTGCTGAAACCTGGGTATTCAGACGAAGAATTCTGGGCAGCTTACAAAACGATGACGGATGCGTTGCGTCCCTGGACGATTGATTTTCACGTGGCCCAAAACGATGGCAATGTGCATGGCACCGGATCGCATGATAAAACCGGAAAACATTGCCCGGCTGACGATCCGAACGGCAAGCTCGATATCGTCAAATGTGCGAGTTACTGGCTTGAAGGTGCCAAGGATCGTGGTATCGAACATATCTGCTGGGACGGCTGCATGTTCCCGAACGAAATGCTCGAATCCGCTGCCACCTGGAACACGATTCTCGATACAATGATTCAAGTTCGAGATGCAAACGGCTGGGACTGATTCAGGAGCACAGACTATTTGTCAGTGAGGGGCGAGCCGGGGCAGTGATGCCCCGGGTAAGTAG
>WFOZ01000530.1 GCA_015487825.1 Planctomycetaceae bacterium | reverse complement strand
TCTGATTCTTGCGGTATTATGTCCCAACTTATCAGGGAATACAATCTGCCTTCGAAAAGAAAATGCCCCCAGCCTCGGATTGCTGTGCCACCTGATATCGGTTGCACTTTGATACCGGAGCTGCTGTGAATGAATGGTATGACCAACGCTCAGAAATGCCGCTACCGGGATTTCTGACAGCCATGCTTGTGGGAATCGTGCTTACAAACGGCCGCGACTTTTTCAAAATTGAATTGCACAAACCTTCAATCAGTCTCTGCGGTGATGTGAACCTACAGCTATTCCTGGCGATGAGGCGAGACTACGGCGCAGCCGTCATTGCCGCTGGCTTTTCGGGGCTTGGCTTGGGAAACAACACCGGTCGGCATTGCCAATATGCACGCCGTGACCGAGAAATCTGGAGCATCGCAGAAGGCTGTACACAACGACCAGTCTGATCAACCATTATCCCAAGCGGTTTCTATTTGGCACCGGTGGCCTCGGCGATTTATCGTTAGTTTTTGATGTTCTATATACGACTAACGGGCAATTTCTTTGTGCGGAATGCAAATTGTAAACAAGATTCAATTTTGGTTACGGCTGTCAAAACAAACCAGCCGTGCTGGGCTATTGCTTGTTCCTGTGTTCTTCGACAGCTTCTTGCAACTCCAGCAAACATTTGACTTGATCGGCAGGCAGTTTTCCCTGCCTGTTCGGCCAGACCAACATGGCTAAATTTGCGCCGCGGGTATTCGCACCGTGGTAGATATCCACGAGAGTCTCCAAAGGTCTTGTCTTCCATGTCTCCCCTTCTCTCAAAGCCAGATTTGTCGTCCACCCGAGCACTTCAGAAGGGATGTAGTAAGTCTTACCTTCGTACTTCATCCGTGGATTATGCCCTTTTTCGGGTGGCAGCTTTTGCCCGAACTGGACAACGTCTGTCGGCCAACGCCTGAGTGGTTCATTATGGGCGCCGGGAGCGTGCATCACCACCAGGCAATTCGGTTGCAGAGATTTGACAGTATCGTAGGCGCGTTGAATTCGTTGTTGAGGGAATGAACCTCCGCCCATTCCGTCGAACCACATCGTTGTGATGGGGCCGTATTGTGTCAGCAGTTCTGTCATCTGTTTCATCGCGTAGTCATCCGGAAGCTCGAACGGTTTTTTGCCGGTTTTGCGTTCGAGTGAAGTATCCACAAAGCTGAAACTGAGACAGGGAGCGATTCCGTGCTTGCGGCAAGCTTTCACAAACTTCCCAACAACGTCAACCTTAATCGGACTGGCCATTACGTCATATTCAGTGGTCTTGCTGTCCCAAAGGCAAAAGCCGTGCCAGCCTTTGGCGTCAAGTACCGCGTAACGCATGCCGGCTTTCTTCGCCGTGGCGACCCATTGATCGACGTCAAGTTGCGTGGGATTATACGTCTCTGGCGGCGGTAATGGACTCGTTCGAATTTTCGTGTAATGCGTGCCTGTCATGATCATCATTCCGAAGTTGATCCACATGCCGTACTGAAGTTTTTCATAACGTGCAATGATCGGCGTTCGTTCTGTTGACGGCTCGGCAGCAATAACAGGAGTGGAAAGAAGAGTCGTCACACTGAGGATCGAGGCGATGAATAATAATAAGTTGCGATTGAACAATTCTTGCTCCTGTTTCAGATTTCCTGGTCTAATGTTTTTCATATTTCCAAATCGCGGTGTCAGATTACGTCTTGCTTGATACATCTCGCCTTTTCTTTTTTTCAAACTTTCGAATTGCCTTTCCCAGTTCCAGTAATCGTTGGACGGTTGGTTCCGGCAGTCTGCCTTTGCGATCGATTGCCACATTTAGCAACAGGTTTGTCTGACGACTGCGAGTTTTGTTATAGAGTGACATCAGTTCTCTTTCGACTTCTTTTATTTGCTCGCCGGGCTCCCAAAACCATCCTTTGCTGAATGTGCCCACTGCTGAAGTATCACACGTTTCCATGGGAATGTAATATTTCTTTCCGTTGTGCTTTATCGTCGGGATGTGTCCGTCGGAAGGTGCCATCGAACGCTCGCCGCCAATGATGTCAACCGGCCAGAACCTGATACGACGCCCGTTTGCTCCGTATCCGTGATTGACCGCTACCAGGCAATTCGGTTGCAGGGTCTTAACAGTATCGTAGGCCTCTTGTAATCGGGAAGGCGGAACTTTGTGCACCGCGTCAAGCCAAAGAACATCGATCGGTCCATAATTTGTTAATAGTTCAGTGATCTGCCTGCGGGCAAAATCGTACCACTGGTTTTCGGACATTCCCCCATCCCGCCGGTGAGCCGCGTCCACTCCCAACGTGTAGAACAACCCTGGTGCGATGCCATGCTTCCGGCAGGATGTGACGAACTCGGACACAACATCAGTCGTATTGCCGCTGTTGGCAACATCGTAGTCGGTTTGTTTGCTGTCCCATAGCGAGAAGCCCAGGTGGTGTTTTGCGAGAAGAACGGCGTACCGCATTTCGGCCCGCGCAGCCGTGCTGATCCATTGGTCAACATCCAGGTTAACAGGAGCATACTTTTTCGCTGGTGGCAATGGAGCGTTGAACGACTCCCAGAAAGGACCATCGAGGAAGGTACTCATCGTATAGTGGATGAACATACCGAGGCGGTATTTTTCGTAGCGGGCGATGGCTGGTGTTCGCTCAGTCGCCGGCTCAAAGTGATGTTTGGTTCCTTGTCGATAGGCTTGCGTTTTCGTTTCATCGCCAGCGGCTGAGGATAGACCAAAACACGCTGCCGAGGCAATTGCTGCCCCGGTCGTAAATGAGAACTGCCGACGGTTGATTTTGCTTTGTTGCTTCTTCATGACTTGCTTTTGCTACCCATATGAGTGAAATTGATTTTATTCATATGTCAAATTTCCCAGCACGGCTGGTTTGTTTTAACAGCCGTGACCACAGGGAAAGTTTAGAAATCTGCGCAAGCCGCAAATAATGTAACCATTAGTAGCCCAGCACGGCTGGTTCATTCTGATAGCCGTAGACAAACTGATATTTTTCTAAGATTTGCGAGCCGTTCGCAAACTTTTACCGTTAGTAGCATGGAGTGCTTCAAACAATTCCGTTCAGGGTTGTCTGAATCCATCAGGCATCCTGGGACGATCCATTATACCCCAGTGGGGCATAGCCGCAACCATAGGGTGAACCGGGAAGACGTAAGCCGACTTCCCCAGTCAAGCATTATTCACAAAAGTGCCTGTTTTGGTGAATGTTGGAAATCTATCGTAACTTCTTACCACACCACTCTACAGGGGGCGGGGGAATTCGATGCGGGCCTGTTCGACCCGATCCCAGTGGTCGCAGTTTTTCAGATGATCATTCACCATGCCCATCGCCTGCATAAAAGCGTAGCAGGTGGTCGGGCCAACAAAAGTCCAGCCGCGTTTTTTCAGTTCTTTGCAGAGAAACTGCGATTCAGCAGTTTGGGAGGGAACATCTTCCTTGTAATGGAACGAGTCCGAGTGAACTGGCTCAAAACCCCAGAAGAAATTTGAAAGTGAGCCAAATTCTTCGATTAGTTCCAAAGCTCGATTAGCATTATTGATTGTCGAAACAATTTTTCCCTGATGACGGACGATCCCCTCGTTTTTTAACAGCCGGGCGATATCGCGTTTGCCGTAACGGGCGACTTCTGCAAAATCGAAACCAGCGAACGCAATGCGAAATTCTTCGCGTTTACGCAGAATTGTCAGCCAGCTTAACCCCGACTGGAACCCTTCCAGGCATATTTTTTCGAACAATTTCTGATCATCGACAGTAGGAATGCCCCATTCATTATCGTGGTATTGTCTATATAATTCATCTTCGCCACACCACCAGCAC
>WFOZ01000529.1 GCA_015487825.1 Planctomycetaceae bacterium | reverse complement strand
GTCAACGAGTCGAATTTTTATTCGATCCGGAAGAAGCTTTTGATGTAACGATTGAAGCGATTGAAGAAGAAAAACCTGATCCATTTGAGGCTCTTACGGGATTGAAGGTTGTTCAATTCGATTCCAGGACCGGACTGCTGAGCGTTGACAAAAAACTTCCGGAAATTGATTTGATCGATGCCGGGTTGCAAATTGCAATCAATCCGAATTTCAAACTCATGCATGGCCGGGTTTTGTATAACCATCACTGCCTGCATTGTCATGGTGTCACTGGCGAAGGAAACGGCCCGACCGCCAAAACAATGACGCCCAAACCGCGAGATTATCGCCAGGGGATCTTCAAATTCACTTCTACAGGCCCGCAGGATAAAGTTTCTTCCGCTGACTTGAAGCATATTATCGTTGAAGGCATTCCGGGCACATATATGGCTTCGTTCAAAATGCTTTCAGAAGAAGATTTGAGCCTGATTGTTGAATACGTAAAGTACCTGACACTGCGCGGAGTGGCTGAGCGGAAGTTGGATGTGGAAGTCGGTATCGATTTTTCTCAAGCTACGCTGGATGAAGAACTGTTGGAAATTGAAACTGTAGATGAGAGGAAAAAAATTATAGAAGAATTTAGAGCGAGCTGGGAAGAATTCAGCAATAGCGACTATCTGGAAATCGATCAGTTTGGTTTGCTGGACATCGCTGATGAATGGGAACAGATAAAAGGGGAAGGAAACCTTCTTTCTCCTTCGGTTCCAAGAACCGACCCGGAAGGTCCTTCCGCAGCGGACCCCTCAAAGACATCGATTGAAAATGGTCGCCTGTTGTATCTCGGCAAAACCGCACAATGTGCTGCCTGTCATGGTGATGCAGGCAAGGGGGACGGCTTTCAAACTCGGCAAATTCAAAAGAAACCGGATGGCTCTGAATACGAACTGCCCGGTTTGTACGATACCTGGGGCAACCCGACCAAGCCACGAGATTTAACAAGAGACATCTACCGCGGCGGCAGACGTCCGGTCGATATCTTCCGTCGGATTTACGCTGGCATTAAGGGAAGTCCGATGCCGGTGTTCGGCGGCAAAGGACTCACCGACGAACAAATCTGGGACATCGTCAACTACGTCATGGCGATTCCTTATGAATAGTATTTTTAACGCGTAGGGTACGCTGTGCGTACCGCATTAAGAGTTTGCATTACTACATGGCGACTTAGTGACATCACAATTTGGTACGCACAGCGTACCCTACGTGGTTGTTGAATTTTTGGAGAAAGATGTGAAGCGTCTTTGTTGGTTTTTGTTTTTTCTGATCTGGCCGGTGCTGGCGCTGATTATCGGTGCTTTTACGCCTCGTTGGAACTGGGGATTCCCCGGGAATGGCGTTTCTGACTCGCCAATTGGGGCGGAAATCGATCACCTGTTTTATCTGGTACTAACCATTTGCGTGTTTGTATTCATCGGCACGCAAATCGGTTTACTCTATGCGATCTGGACCGCATCGGGGCGTCCCAAAGAAAAGCGAGCCTGGCACACACACGGCAATCATAAACTTGAAATCATCTGGACGGTGATTCCAGGGTTTATTTTACTGTTTATCGCATTTTATCAGCTCAAAGTCTGGGCAGATTTCCGAGTCGATTCAGCTTCTCCCTTGAAAGCACAAACTAATGTTGTTGCAGAAGTTTCTGCTCGTCAGTTTGAGTGGCGAATTCGTTATCCTCAGCCGGGCAAAAAACTGGAAAAGAAAACGCAGCCAGGCGACATGTACAGCGTCAACGAATTACATATCCCGGCTGGAACGCCGGTTCGCATTTATTTGAAATCGCAAGACGTACAACATTCGTTCTTTTTGCCAACGTTACGAATCAAACAGGATGCGGTGCCGGGATTGATTATTCCGGTCTGGTTTGAAGCGAAGGAGCCGGGTGAGTATCCGCTGGTCTGTGCAGAACTGTGCGGCTGGGGACACTACAAAATGGGTGCCAAGCTCATCGCCCATACTCCAGAAGAATACGAACAATACATCAAGAAACTTTATGATAAACAATATGAAGATGGTTATGCGGAAAAGAAATAGGTGATAAATCCAAAACCCGAAATAGCCACAGCGCACGCAGAGGTCCCAGCACGGCTATCAGAATGAACCAGCCGTGCTGG
>WFOZ01000528.1 GCA_015487825.1 Planctomycetaceae bacterium | reverse complement strand
TTCAAATGCTAAGGGCGAACCAGCTCCCGAGGCAAATGCGTTTGGCGACTCAATGTCAAAGATCACTGAAACACCACCAGGAACTATCAACTCAATATCCATTCCATTAATCTCTTTGCCTAACGTCAACGCATTGGTAACCGTCACCGCAAATTCATAATTCGTAGAGTTGATTCCACCGACAGTTCCATCTTCCACTGTAAAATCAACCTCAAACGGTGAATCCAGTTCAAACACATCCAATGACATAGTGACTACATTAGGATTTGTTCCATAGGCCCCGGTAAAGTCCCCACCTCCTTCATCACCAGTCGTAATAGAAACAGCTCCTACCAAGCCCCCCCCAACGCCAGTCCCAGTTCCCGCAGTACCACCAGCAATTAAACCAGCTTGAGTGACAGAGGCCCCCAGTAGTGAAACTCCAGCAACTACAGAAAATAACAAACTCGCTTTAATCAGTTTCATGATGATTTCCAATTCAATTAACATCGAAATGTTAAGGGCAGCCAGCCCTTTCCGATTAATTAACACAGACACTTATGAACAAACCCTCGCAATGTAGCTTCCGTTCATGAAAGTTAGTATGGGTAGTTTTGAAAGAATGTTCAAGTGATAACTCCACAAATAGTAGAAAAAATAAAAAAATCGTTAATTCCCCTTTTTCAAGCTTATTCAGAGGATTTTATCAGTTGGTCACAAAGGGCACGGTGGTGTCGGGCAAGTTGCTTACTGCCTATCTTCTCATAAGCAATTGATAGTGCGTCATGAGTTTGTGGACGATTCAAACATTGAGGAAGAGCATACTCAAGATCGCTAATTGCTTCCTGCCACTTTCCTTGACGAAGGAGAATCTGACCGCGCGTCTCACGATATTCATGGCCGTCAGGGAACTGCATGATCACCGGTTCTATGAGTGACATCGCTCGGTTAAGATCCGGATTGTCTGCAAATGTAAGGTACCAGGCAAGGTTATTCGCCACAATAGGCGCGGCTGGCATATGCTTAATGGCTTGCTCAAGGTGAAAATCTGCTTGTTCAATATTTTTGTTAAGAAAAGCATTGCTTCCTAGAAGTAGGTGGCAGATACCTGGAGCCTGACCTTTTGAAATGGTATCTAACAGAAATTGTTCAGCCTCTTCAGATGTTTCGTCTTTATAGGAAAGGATGGGCATGAGACGATCGAACAATAACATCTCGTTAGGATTAGCATGTAATCCAGCAGTTAGAAGCTGCAATTTCTGTTGTCGTTGTTTGTCAGAATTTAATTCGAATGAATCTGACCAGGCGATATAGGTTCTCGCCAAACCAAAATGAAATCTTTTGTCATCTTCGAGTTTTATACCATCATTGAGAACTTGAGTTGCTTCTTTGTACCGTTCAAGAAACATTAATGAATCCGCCCACTTTAATCGGGCGTTATGGTCATAAGGGTGATTGATGCTTCTCCTGGAATAATAAGCTTCTGCCACTTTTCCTGCTGATGTCGCTTTGGTTGTTTCTCCAGAATACTTATATGCTTTCGCCAAAGAAAGCGCTAACTCTGGTCTTTGCGAAGCAGCAACAACCAAATGAGGAACGGCATCGCGAAACAGTCTCATCTGTAAATACAGTTCTCCCAAAAGCATGTGAGCGTTAGTATTTTGTGGTCGAAGTTTTAAAACATATTCCAATTGAATAATGGCCTGCTTCAGTTCCTCTTGTGTTCGCTCTTTTTTTGTAAGCAGTCCTGTTGCTTTCCATAAATGAGAAGGTGCATGCACGGGATGATCGTCTGGTGCAAGTTGCTGCATGATTGCCTGCAAACGAAGTAAATCGTTTGTTTTTTCTGCAGTCTTCGCCATATCAAATAGAGTCTCAGTGTCTTGCAAGCCCAGTTCGACCGCCCGTTGTAAATAGAGCTTTGCGATTTCATACTGCTCGTTGGATACTGCGTGTCGTCCAGCTGTTTTATATTGTTCTACTATAAATCCTGCAGGCCTTAACATACAAGATGCGAAAACATAAGAAGCCAATAGGAATGTTATCAGGGCAGGTGAACCATAGAGTAAAAGGCGAAACCGCCTACTTGTTAAATATGAATAGAGCGTACGGAACAAGAAACCGAGGAAAAAGTTTGATGCGCGTCCAGCTAGGACAAATGGCCGTAATAACAGACGTGGGATTTTTTTTACAATACGTTTGAATTTTCTGAGTTTCATTTTGTAATCCTACACTGTTTTAGGCAGATGCAGTCTGCCTGAAATAAGCGTCCTCTTTGTCAAAAGACTTTTTGCACTAGTTCACGTTTTAACTGGTTGATTGATGGCTCTGGGGTGTGATAATTCACTTTTTCACAGTGACACAACGGCAATGGCAAATCATCTGTCTTTCAACTCGTCCAAACACAATTTCGTAAGTAGTTTTCTTGCTTCAATGAAGAATTTCAGCAGTTCCTGCTCCTGATGGGGATCTACAAGGTCTGAGTGCCTTGCAAGGA
>WFOZ01000527.1 GCA_015487825.1 Planctomycetaceae bacterium | reverse complement strand
TTCTTTCCAGTGAACCGCCACAGAAATAGGGGAAGAAAATGGCAGGCAAAACGATCCCCCAAATTGCGGTGCTCGGCTCGATTAATCTCGATATCGTCATTCAATGTGCGCACTTACCTACGCCCGGCGAAACAATTATTGCGGAATCTTCCCGTGAAGTATCTGGCGGTAAAGGAGCGAATCAGGCTGTGGCGGCGGCTCGCCTTGGGGCGGACGTTTCCATGATTGCTCGTGTGGGCAATGATGACGCAGGGGCTGGCCTGTTACGAAATCTGCAGGCAGATGGGATTAACACGCAAGCGGTACTTGGCACTGAATCAGCTGATTGCGACAAGAATATTGCCAGTGGAATTGCGGTGGTGATGGTGGAACAAAGTGGCGAAAATTCAATTGTTGTCGTGCCGGGGGCTAATGGAATTGTCTCTCAGAAAGATATCGACCACGCCGCTGCGATCATTCAAAGTTGTGATTTGCTACTCGTTCAATTGGAAATTCCTGTTGAAACTGTTTTATATGCCTGCCGGATTGCCCGAAAGGCAGGCGTGCGGGTCATTCTCGATCCTGCCCCTGCTCCCTCAGCTATTCCCGAGCATTTTTTTGATGTCGATCTGATTTGCCCGAATCAATCCGAAGCGTCTGCATTGCTTGGCTGGTCGGTTGAAACGATTTCCGATGCCCAGGTTGCAACCCGGGAGTTGATCGAGCGTGGTGCAAAAAATGCGATTATCACGATGGGAAAACAGGGAGCCGTTTTATGTAACGGCTGCGAAGTGTCGATCTTCCCCCCCTGCCCTGTTGAAACGGTTGATTCCACCGCAGCCGGAGATGCCTTTGCAGGGGCAATCGCGGTCCGCTGGTCAGAACAGAATTCACTCATTGAAGCGACACGATTTGCCTGTGCAGCAGGTGCATTGGCTGCTTCACGGGCAGGAGCACAACCGGGGATGCCCACTCGTAATGAAGTGGAGCAGTTGATGCTTCAAAGAGAAAAACTATCGGGTGCATCGTAATGCATCCCACTATTGTCAAGTCAAGATGGAAGCGTATTACCTGGTCTGTAATAGCGGATCCTACAAATCCTGAACATAATCTGGGGGAGACATGAAAAATCGAGCTGTAGTTTTTTCCTTTATGCTTTTAATGACATGCGGTTGCAGTTCGCAGGAATCGGCAACAAACCAGAACAACAATCGGTCAGAAAATAAAAAGCCGCGAATTGCGCTCATTATGAAATCGCTGGCGAATGATTTTTTTTCTTCGATGGCAGATGGAGCGAAGAAACATCAGGCGGAGCATGCAGATCAATACGAACTGGTGGTCAACGGAATTAAAGACGAAGTTGACCTGAGCAGACAGGTCGCGCTCGTGGAAGAGATGGTTGCCAGCGGTGTCGATGCGATTGTGATCGCCCCTGCGGATTCAAAGGCGTTAGTATCAGTGCTTCGACGCGCCCGGGACAAGGGAGTGATTGTGATCAACATCGATAATCGACTCGATCGTGAAATTCTTGCCAAAGAAAAAATTTCAATTCCGTTTGTCGGCCCGGATAACAAAAAAGGAGCTCGAAAAGTAGGGGATTATCTGGCAACGAAACTGAAGCCAGGCGATGCGGTTGCGATACTGGAGGGGATTCGGACATCTTTTAACGGGACAGAGCGCCGTCTCGGTTTTGAAGAAGCGATGCAGGCTGCAAAGATGAAAGTTATCGATAGCCAGTCGGCTCAGTGGGAAATGAATAAAGCGAATACGATTACGGTTTCAATGCTGAGTGAGCATCCGGAAATCAAAGCGATTCTGGCAGCTAATGACAGCATGGCTCTGGGGGCAATCTCTGCAATTAAAACTATGGGGCGAACTGGAGATGTACTTGTTGTCGGGTTCGATAATATTCCCGCCGTCCAGCAGGCGATCAAAGAAGGAAAGATACTTGCCACAGCCGATCAACATGGAGACGCGTTGGCTGTTTTTGGAATCGAATACGCATTGAAGTTGCTTGAAGATTCCGATGCAAATCTTGAAGACCGGGAAACACCGGTTGATTTAATCACGGCGGAGCATTTGAAATGATTCACTCCCCTGCCCCGGTTTGTTTATCTTTGAAAGGAGTTTCAAAAGATTATGCGGTTCGTGTTCTCAATAATATCGATTTTGAGCTGCGAGAAGGGGAAATTCATGCACTTCTGGGGGCTAACGGAGCTGGGAAAAGTACGCTCTGTAAAATCATCGCCGGGTTGACGCCAGCAACAACAGGAGAAATGTCTTGTCACGATACTCCATATTCCCCCGTCGATAAACAACAGGCGGAAGTTCGTGGCATTCAGATTGTACAACAGGAATTGAATTTGATTTCAACCTTGTCTATCGCAGAAAACCTGTTTCTAACACAACTCCCCAGGCGATTAGGAATTATCAATCGCAAGAAACTTCAGAAGCTGTCCCGGGAGGTGCTTGTCCGATTTGGAATGGACGATCTTGATGTTGATCTCGAAACCGGCTCGCTCGGAATCGGGCAACAACAGATGATTGAGATTGCATCTTCGCTCAACCGACAATGCAAGGTTCTCATTCTGGACGAACCAACCGCGGCGTTAAGCGGTAAGGAATCAGAACAGCTTTTTTCCTGGCTGATTGAATTGCGAGAGCAAGGGGCCGGGATCATTTATGTTTCACATCGACTCGATGAAATCAAACGCATCGCAGATCGTACAACTGTTTTACGGGACGGTTGCAAAG
>WFOZ01000526.1 GCA_015487825.1 Planctomycetaceae bacterium | reverse complement strand
TTCCGAATCCTCGGCCCCAGCCCGGCCCCGCTTTCCCGACTCAAAAATTACTATCGCTTCCACATCCTGATCAGCAGCAAAAGCCACGCGGCGCTCTGTGAACTGCTTCATGTGAGCAGAAAAATGATTAACAAAATCCCACACATCGAATACGCCATCGACGTTGACCCATTGCAAATACGATAGCAGTTCGCGAAAAATATAAACAGTTGACACTTTTTATCTCATGAAAGTTGCCGGATGAATCACGTGGAAAAAATGGATCACGTTTCACGACGTGAATTGATATCAGGGGTCGGAAGTGTACTGCTTACGGGCTTAAAGATTCCTCGTTCTGTTTTGGGAGCCGAGCACAAACATGCGACTTCTTTGCGTAAAGCTCCAGAGTCTTTTCCCCTGCAGGTATTTTGTGGAACAGGAGATCATTTATGGAGACGGCAAATTGAGCCGGTAGATAGCCCTGCAACAATTAACGCCATGCTGGAATGGATGTCTGAAACCTATTCCATCTCACGTCTGTATTGGCGTGGTGGGCAAACCATGATGTGGGATGAGCATTTTCGTATTGGGCCGGAAAAGTTATTGGCCTACGATTGGACACTTTGGAAACACCATCTTTATCATGATCTGAAAATTAACGAGGCCGCCGTCTCCGCAGCCCATAAGCACAAGATGGAAGCCTTTCTGTATACAGGGTTGTTCGAGTTTGGTGTGCAACCCGATATTGGAGTGATAGGCCCCTATCCGTTCGAAGATGAAATTCGCAGAGAACATCCGCAGTGGTGTCCTGTTGACCGTTGGGGGGAGCGCCGATGCCCCGGACCTGTTTCGTTTTGCTATCCGCAAGCACGAAAACTGATTATTGATCGCTATGTAAAAAACCTGAAGCAATACAATTATGACGGCATCTGCTTTTACACCTATGTCGAGAATTGTGGAATATTGTACGAAGACGAATTCGGTTTCAATCAGCCGATCATCGAGGAATTTAATAAGAGATTTCCCAACGTCGATTTAAAAAGAGATCAACTCACACAAGCTCAGAAACTGCATTGGTACGCATGTCGTGGTAAGTTTACGACTGATTTCCTGTGTGAGCTAAAGGCTGAATTATCTAAGCAGGGCAAGAAGCTGTCTGTCATTATCGATGCCAAAAATCCTGATTATGTGCAACCGTGGTGGAGGCAGACAATTGCAGGAAGTGGCAAAATTAAAATGGACTGGAGGCTATGGGTTCGAAAAAGAATTGTTGATGAACTCTGGGTCCAGTTGGCACCAACGAAGAATCAGCATGAAACTCTGGAAATACTTCAAAAAGAATGTGACCAATATGGAGTAAAGCTCACCGTACGCGCTATCAATCCTTTCGAAAATGGATGGAAGCCTTATATTGAATCAGGCGTTACTCCGGTTGCGGTCATCACCTGGACGCGAAACGGCATAGAACGGTTCACACACCGGCAAATTAATGACCGTTCTTTTAGCAGTTCCGATTGGAAAGTTCGCTTGCAGGCATTAACTGATGTAGAGTCCGGTAAGATGAAAACAACTTCGGAACAGGTTGCAGAGTTGGCAAAAGATAACCACGTTCTGGTCAGAAGACGTGCGATGTTCGTTTTGGCATCAATGAAGGCGAAGTCGCAGATCACAACGATAGAAGCGGGAATGTTTGACAAAGAGTCGAGCGTACGAATCGCAGCGGCTGCAGCTTTGGCAATCGTGCACCGGAAGGAATCCGGCCTGCGAATCTTTGATGCACTGAAAAAAGATGGATATTTCCAGATGAAACTGGCTGCTGTTGAAGCCCTCTCTGCAATGAAGAAACAGGCCTTACCATTACTGCTTGAAGGGGCAAAGGAGACGAATTACGCCGTGCGTGAAGTAAGTGTGCGTACTCTATCCAATCTCGGTTCAGGTGATTCTACAGAAGAAGTCTTTCCTACACTTTTTTCAACAGTTGTTAATGAGAAAGAAGATGAAAGAGTCCGTTGCCATGCTTTGACAGGACTTGTTGGTCTCAGGCAGAACATAAGCCTGAAGCATCAAATAAAACTGGTAAAGACGCTGATGAATCTGGCTGGAACAGCTCCCTCTGTTTTGGTCCAGCTTCGCGCAGCATGGGGGCTTGGCTATTTTTATCTCCCCTCGATGCCGACTGAACGTGCTGAAATTATAAACTGCCTTGTCGATGGTTTTAAGAAATACGGGGATGGATGTGAGCGATCCGATGCTGCATATGGTTGGCGTCTTTGGGGGAATTCACTATTGATGTGTCATGAAACAGGACGCAGGCAACTCGAGACAATGCGTGTTCAGAAAAATGACAAATGGCTGGCCTGGCTGGCGTATGAGACCATGTACCTTCCCCATCGTCAGATGAAAATGGAATTAATTGAAGAGCAGAAAGCAATCGAGCAGCACAAGAACTTCGCTCCACCTTTTCCGGGCTATCGTAAGTAATGCTCAAGCACCAACTTTGCAGTGGTGTTCAATATTATTTTTCGTTGACTCGTTTGCTCCAGGCTTCGAAGCGGTTACTCATTTCTTTAACTCGTTTTGGCTGCTGCTTGGCGAGATCGACGGTTTCGGTTCCGTCTGCTTCAAGATTGAACAGTTGCCATGCTCCTCCTTTTCTGAAGCGAATCGCTTTTTCTTTCCCTATGAGGATGGCATCATGCAAAGGGGTGCTCCAGCAAAGTTCCTTATGTTCTTCTCTCTGTTTCCCTTGAAAAATGGGCAGCAGACTTTTTCCTTCGAGAGGCAAAGGTTTGCGATGATTGAATTCGGTTGGGTAGCTCGCGTTGGCGACATCCAGACATGTTGCCATGAAGTCGATAACGTGACCGGGCTGTTTTGTGATTTGACCATGTTTGCGAATGACAGCGGGCCAGCGAACAACCAGCGG
>WFOZ01000525.1 GCA_015487825.1 Planctomycetaceae bacterium | reverse complement strand
TTTCCAAACGTTTCAATTTACTTTCCTGCTCATATTTCTGCCGACTACTTAGGGATTTCTCGACATGCTTCAATACAGTAGAAGCATGTTGGATTAGTTCATTGACTCGGCTGAGATTACCGGAAGCAAGCATCATTCCAGCTTGAGAGTGAATCGCTTCAAGTAGCACCAGACGGTGGCTTAGCACTTTCTCGGGTAAAGAAGATTTAACCGATTGCTCGGCCAGCTCAATCGCTCGGCTACCAGATTTAATTGCTCGTATCAGGTTACCCGTTTCGCGTTCAATTTGAGAGAGTCGCATGGTTCCGCGTGCCGCCCGGGAAAGTTCTTCAGGCGTGCCATCTTTTTGCAAAGACCACAGTTTGTACTGGGCGGCCAGGTCTGTCAAAAGGCGATCCCGTAGCCCTTTCAGTTGAGGAACAGCGAGGATATCGTCCTCCATAACGACTTCAGAAAAACGCTCGAGGCTGGTCAGTAATTGCTCGTTGGTTCGTCTTTGATTATCAAGAGCATGTTGAGTTTTATCCGCTGCCTTCGTCACTTCTACATTGGCCCAGGCTGCTCCTCCCAGCATGAAAACAAGAGTAACGACTGTCATTAAAATGAGACGACGATGACGTGCAGAAAAAAGTTCTAATTTTTGCATGGGTGAATAGCGAGACATGTGAGCTTCCACAAATTCACGTCTTTGCCAACGGATGACATCTTTTTTGAGAGCCGTTACAGATTCATACCGATTTTCAGGTTCACGGCTCATCGCCTTGCGGCAAATGGAAGCCAACTCTGGAGAAGCAGTTACATTAACATCGCTTGCCTCAGGAGGATCTTCGGTCACAATGCGATGTAATTGCTCAGCTAATGTTTCTGATGAGTCTTTATCACGAGAAGCATGAGGAGCAGAACCCGTAATAATTTGAAAAAGCGTTGCTCCCAATCCATAAACATCCGTCAATTTACTGTGTTGCCTCGTATCGCCTGCGGCTTGCTCGGGCGACATCCAGTCAGGCGTGCCAAGTTGCTGACCATCCCGAGTTAATGCCAGCCCCATCACCTCCTGCTCATCTTGAATCTGTTCTTCAGATGTTTCATTTTCCAATTCATTCGATTCTCTTCTTGCCAAACCCCAATCGAGAAGAAATGTTGTCCCGTCCGGCTCGACCATCATATTTGCAGGCTTTATGTCGCGATGAACAACATCGTTCTCGTGAGCAAACTGGACGGCATCACAAACTTCCAAAAATGATCGCAGCATTTTATCAAATGGTTCATTCGAAGGTGATTGGACCGAAGGCGATTCATTGTAGAATTCTTTGATACAGGAACTGAAAGTCGTTCCGTTGATAAGCCTCATCTGATAGTACGGTCTACCATCGGAAAGTTTTCCACATTGATAAACCGGCGGAATAGCCGGGTGTTGAAGCTGTGCCGTGATTTCTCGTTCGCGCAGAAACCGCTGCAAACGAGATTTTGAATGAACAACCTGATCCCGGGCAACTTTTAACGCAATTTCGCGTTCGAGACGACGGTCTACATATTTATAAACAACCCCCAACCCTCCCGCTGCAATTTTCTTTTTACCTCGCAGCACTGTTTGGGAACGAATCCGCCGGGGCACCGGGGATTCCTGCTGATGTTGTTTCTGGAGCTTCTCGAAAAGATTTTCCAGGAACAGATCTTTAAGGGATTCCGTTTTTTCGTTTCGGCCCTCTGAAGTAAGCTTGCCTCCAGCCTCTGTGTCTACCAAGTAATCGTTTTGCTTTGCTTTTTGACTCATTAGTTCCCTGCAATAATCACTTTTAAGGAAATTCAATGTGCATCCGTCATCCAATACTTCTCACAAATCGACATGACGAACCCAACAGGTTGCACAAAGCTATACTTTTTCAACTCAGAAAAAAGTCCGCTTCCTCAAAACCTTGCTGAGAGATCAATTCCTTCATTGATCGTTTGATGCGAAACATCGCTTGGTAAATTGCATTTTCAGTGGAATTAAACTCCTCAGCCATCTGACCCACAGGAACATCATTAAGATAGCCCTTTAGTATCATCCGGTCCTTCTCTGCGATATTATCATTGACACTCGAAAGAACTTTTTTTATCAACTCCCGTCTTTCAAAATCAATGAGCAGTTCACCCACATAATCAGTAACCTCCAATTCAGCCGCAACGTCAGTCGAAACATCTTTTGAATGCTTTTTCTTTTTCCGAATCACATCAATCGCGATATTTTTACTGACCCGTGAGAGCCAGTTTCTAAAACGAGTCCCTTCTTCACTGGAATACTTCTTTAGCCTCCCATGAAGTTTCAGCAGGATTTCCTGGGCTGCATCATCCGCATCGCTCACTTCATCGAACCAACGCTGGCACCACCGACGTATCACCTGATGGTAAAGAGAACAAAAACGACGAAACCCCGCTTCAAACTCTTCCTTCGTCCCAGAAGCCAACGCATCAATCAAACTATGAGAAGTATCTTGTGTGTTATCCATTGTTCTAACGTTTCCAAAAGTGGAGGTCTTACGTCATTTTTTGAAATTAATTGAAATTATTGAAAAAAATGACAGCCATTAATCCAGTTCAGGCACCAACTCCACAGTGGGTATTCTGATTCGACATCGATGTTACTTTTTTATACCTTGTGTATTGATGATCACATGCATAAATGGATTATACTGCGGCGATTGGGCATTGTTAAGCGGTTTGTGTCGTTAACTGATTAGGAAATCTTAAAATGCAGACATTTGAATTAGCACGCAATCAGTTATTCGGCCTCCTTGCCGTACAGTTTTGCTTTATCTCTCGCGAACAATTTGTAGTGGCATTAGACGAATGGGAGGGGGATCGTTCGTGTGTATTTGAAGAAATATTAGTGAAGCAAAATACGCTAAGCGAGATGGACCTTAAACTGCTAACCCCGCTTGTAAATCGCTATATAGATAACTACGGATCGGATCCCCAGAAATGCATCAATGACTTTCACTCCATTGCCACTGTAATATTTCCATCAAAGCCATTGAGGGCTCTGCAAATTGATGAGAAGGCTCCAGGGGAAAACGGTTGTTCTGATACTGCTCAAAGTGTCGGAACTTTTGAACAGACCGCACCAATGCCATCAATCGAAAACATTAGCGTAACGGCAAAGGATGATACCCACAAAGCGGGCTCCCTCACCTCCTGCAATAATTCCCGATTTCGCATACTGAAATCATATGCAAAAGGTGGACTGGGAGAAGTATTTGTTGCAAATGATATCGAACTAAATCGTGAAGTTGCCTTGAAAGAAATCCAGACGAAATATGCAGATGAGCCTGATAAACGTGAACGGTTTGTTCTGGAAGCAGAAGTGACTGGCAATTTAGAGCATCCAGGAATCGTACCAGTATACGGGCTTGGAAATTATAGCGACGGTCGACCTTATTATGCGATGCGTTTTATTCGTGGCAAAAGTTTTAAGGAGGCGGTGGATCAATTTTATGATTGCGGTTCAAGCACAAATGCTGACGGTGAGACCAATCGTACTTTGGAATTGCGTAAATTATTGAAGAGTTTTGTCGATGTCTGTAATGCAATCGAGTATGCTCACTCTCGTGGCGTTTTGCATCGTGATTTGAAACCAGCCAATATTATGCTCGGTAAATATGGTGAAACCCTAATAGTTGATTGGGGATTAGCTAAACTTGCTGGCCGAGATTCCTCAACCGCAACAACCGAAGAAGATACGCTTATTCCCCAGTCATCCAGTAGCAGTGCACCAACGCAAATGGGAGTTGCCATTGGGACTCCTGCCTATATGCCCCCAGAGCAGGCTGTCGGCAATCTAAAGCAGTTGGGACCAGCCAGCGATGTCTATAGCCTGGGAGCCACATTATACTATTTACTGACTGGTCAGAATCCCGTCTCAGGTAGTTCGTTAGCGGAAGTTTTGCATAAGGTAAAAGTTGGCGCAATCGAACCCCCTCAGAAAATAGATGCGGGAGTTCCCAAAGTACTCGATGCAATATGCCAGAAAGCAATGTCATTTCGTCTGGAAGATCGATATCGCTCAGCAAGAGAACTTGCTGACGACGTTGAACGTTACCTGGCTGATGAACCGGTCCTGGCATTTACCGAACCTTTGCTTGTTCGAGTCAGACGCTGGATACGTAAGCATCCCACGCCGGTTGCGGCAGTAGCGGCGACCATTCTGGTAGGTTTGGTGAGTGCGGTCTCTGTGACAACCATTGTCGCGGGGAAAAACGCGGAACTGGCAACGGCAAACGCGCAACTGGACAACTCAAACAACCAATTGACGCAGGCGAACTCCAATCTCGAGATGAGCATCGAGAAGGAACGGGCGGCGACTACCGAAGCGAAGCAACAACGCGACCGCGCAATCGACGCGGAGACGCTCGCAAAAACGAACGAACAAAAGGCAAAGGAACAGGA
>WFOZ01000524.1 GCA_015487825.1 Planctomycetaceae bacterium | reverse complement strand
GTCCACGTCTTTTAAGGATTTGCGGGTTAATAAAGACCTTTTCTTCCTCTTTCAGTTCGGGATCAGCCGTCAAATTGATCAGAAACAGGCGGTACGGCAGGGCGACCTGGTTCGCAGCCAGGCCGATTCCGTGGGCGGCGTACATGAGATCAAACATTTCCTCGACCGTTTTTCGCAAAGAAGCATTGATCTCCTGTACATCAACTGATTTGAATCGTAACGCAGGATGCGGATAGAGGACAATTTCCATAAAACACCGGGCTTGAAGACTACTTAAATAAGTGGAATTAAGTGGATTAATGACCACTGTTTCCGGAATTCCGATATAAATCGGATTTCCTCGAAGGTAGATCGATCGCCATTATACTATAACTGGTCACAAAATTCCTGGCCTATTTCCTGTTTCTGCGCAGCTAAAGATGAAAGAAAACGGGATTGTGGGTAACGTCTGAAAAAATGATGAGCGTTGGTCAGGCGTTGAATTCGGGTGTGCTAGCGGGCACGTCAGTATTGGTGATTCCATCATCGGTCGATCAGAAGGCGAAATGGGACTTTTCGGGTCTCTGATTATACGGCACGTTTATTGTTTATACGACACGTTTATTACAACAAGAAGAATTGAAAAATGAGCAACCAGAAGAAAAACGATGAAAACAGGATGGAGCAGATTGTTGCCCTTTGCAAACGGAGAGGGTTTCTCTTTCAGTCTTCTGAAATTTACGGCGGTGTGAACGGTTTCTGGGATTACGGCCCGTTGGGAACTGAACTGAAGCGGAATGTTCGCAATGCCTGGTGGGAGGATATGGTTTCGACGCATGATGAATTGAGCTGTCTGGAAAATGCACCGAAACCGTTTGCGATGGTCGGACTCGAATCGTCGATCATCATGCACCCGCAAGTCTGGAAGTGTTCCGGGCATTACGATCTGTTCCACGATTTCATGGTTGATTGCACTGAATCGAAAAAACGGTACCGCTTCGATCACATGCGAGGCCGCTGGGCGGAAGCAGAACGCAAAACAAAATCGGAAGGTTCTGATGAAGTCACTGTTGAGACAGTCAAGGCGTTTATCACAAGTATGGAACCGGGCGAAGAAGTGGAGGAGAGCATCACAGCTAATGCACTCAAGTTCTTCGGATTAAAATCGAAATATCGCGATAAAATCAACTGGCTCAGCGAAGTACTACCGATCAGCAGTATCGATAATCTGCAGGAAGCTGTTGCTCCGGAAGCAACGCGGAAAGGAACGCTGACCGAACCACGCGAATTCAATTTGATGTTCAAAACAACGCTCGGGGCATTGGGTGGAGCGGATGATGCGGCGTTCTTGCGTCCGGAAACCGCGCAGGGAATTTTCGTCAATTTCAAAAATGTGGTTGACAGTTCGCGTGTGAAAATTCCGTTCGGGATTGCACAGATCGGGAAAAGTTTTCGCAATGAGATCACGCCAAGAAATTTCACATTCCGTTCACGGGAATTTGAGCAGATGGAGATTGAGTTTTTCTGTCATCCGGATGAATCGTCCCAGTGGTACGAATATTGGCGCAACCGCCGGTTCAACTGGTACACGTCGTTGGGGATTGCAGCCGAGCATCTGATTTTGCGGGAACATCACAAGGTAGAACTGGCTCACTATTCCGTCGGGACGGCCGATATCGAATATGAGTTCCCGTTCCTTTCTGAAGGAGAATATGGCGAGTTGGAAGGAGTGGCCCACCGGGGAGATTTCGACTTGCGTTCGCACATGGAGGGAAAACTGGATAGCGATTTGAATGTTGAACTGAACGAACATGGGCAGCCGAAACATCGGGGATCAGGGAAGGATCTTTCCTATTTCGATGACCAGGCGCGTGAGCGGTTTGTGCCTCATGTGATCGAGCCTTCAGCCGGGGCGGATCGTGGAACGCTGGCGTTTTTGTGTGAAGCGTATCAGCAGGATGAACAGCCGGACGATAAAGGAAAGATGCAATCGCGAACGGTGCTGAAATTGCATCCCCGATTGGCACCGGTCAAGGCGGCTATTTTCCCGTTGATCAAAAAAGAAGGAATGCCGGAAGTTGCAGCGAAAATCTATCATGAATTTCGCGAAGCCGGGATCAACGCGCAATATGATCAACAGGGAGCGATCGGCAGGCGATATCGCAGGCAGGATGAAATCGGAACCCCATTCTGTATCACTGTTGATGGTCAAACCGCGGACGATCAAACGGTAACATTACGAGACCGCGACACACTCAAACAGGAACGCATCCCCATCAATAAAGTGACCGAAGAAATTCAATCACGGTTGGGCAGGTAAGAGAGGCTGAATTTATGCGAGAAGGACACCCTGCTCGTAGAACGAGTTGCCATACGTTCGAATTCTGAGTAGACTCGTCCATGTTGGACAGCCGTTATTATCGACTTGTTGTCGCCAATCGGAATGGGCAAAACGCGGGATAATGACGGCATCTGGTGCCTGTGTACAACCCAGCACGGCTGGTCTGTCCTGACCGCCGTAACCAAAATGGGATTTTCAAAAGTTTTCGCACCGTTCGCAAACATTTACCGTTAATAATACAAAAAAGTACAATAAAACGAAGAAACAGGGGGGTTAGTTGTGTCATCATCTTCCAGTAAGCGGAATGCCTT
>WFOZ01000523.1 GCA_015487825.1 Planctomycetaceae bacterium | reverse complement strand
TGTATGAGTGCCTCATCGAAAAAGCGAACGGAGAGAAAGAACGACACCTCGGCCTGAACGAACTTGCCGTCTGCGTGGGAGCCCGTCCTCATATGTTCGATGTTCAGCTTTCTGTCGATGGAGAAATTATCACCACTTACAGCGGTGATGGTTTAATCTTGAGCACACCGGTCGGTTCAACCGCTCACAGTCTCTCGGCAGGGGGGCCGATTCTTCAGCAGGATATTCGCGCTTTTGTCATCACACCAATCTGCCCTCATACGTTAACGGTCCGCCCGATTGTTGATCGTGCAGACCGCTGTTATCGGTTATTCCTGCCCAGCGAAACCGAAGATGTCCTCGCAGTAATCGACGGCCACATTCACCGTTCGTTCTGCCATGGCGATGTCATTACTTTCAAACAGGCAGAAGTCAGTTGCCAGCTTGTCCGATTTCCCGATCACAGCTACTACGATACTTTGCACCGCAAACTCGGCTGGGAAGGCCAGCTTCCCTACACAGGACCGGAGTAAAAAACGCCACGCCTGCGTCCAGTACTCTGAACAGACTCGTTCTCTGGGGGCAGATGGTTGAGGATCCACGACATTAATCGATCAGTTCGTCGGTTGAAATGGCCTTCAGTCCCACCAGAAGAACCAGTAAGGTGACTCCAAAAGAGCTGCTGCCAGGTTATTGATTGATTCACAACCCTGATCGACGATATCTGCACAGTACCAGTATTGTTCCCAGGCAAGCTCAACTGCTGTTTCCTGATCCAACGGCGGGTTTAGCACAGTGCATTCGATAACGTCACCAGAGATGCCAGTTATTTGAGCACCAAATTCGGCTTGCCATTTGCGAAACAATGCGCAATGAATTTCAGGGTTTGGGCAATCATTCCAGCCACCGAATTTTAGCTCTGCCGGTAACTGCCACGGTTCTTTGATATCAGCCATGCCCAGAAAAACTTCTGGCAGTACTCTTCCGTAGCTGTCCTTCTTATGGAGGCAAATGCCACCTTTATCTTCGATCAGACCGGGCCAGACACCAAGCACATCATCAGGATTGAATTCAAATTCTTCTAGTTCAGCTCGACGTGCTTTGACCCATTGATCTAAGTCAATGTTGTATGACTCTTCGATAATTTCATCGGGAGTTTCTTTATTATACTCCGCTGCTTCTTTGACTCGTTCCAGTTCTTCTGCATCGCCGATGAGAAACGGGTATTTTCCAGTAACAGCGAAATTCATACGGTGCGATTCGAGAGATTCAAGTGCCTTCTCTCCCGCAATGCACAATTGCTTGAATGCCATGTAATGTATTTCCTTATGGAATATCTGTTAAGTTGGCAGATCGAAGCGCAAAAGTAGAACACAATCTGAATAACATATTCGGAAAGTAACTATTCAGCGTTGGCGTAGGGTCCGCTATTGCGGACCACGATGGGAGGTGGATCCTCCTATTTCTGCGGTGGTCCGCAATAGCGGCCCCTACAAACACTCTTAATTTCTGCAATAACCAAACATTGCTGAATAGTTACTTCGGAAAAAACATTCTGACGTAAATATCTACCGATCAGCAACCGGTATGTAAGAGCGTAAATCGTACCCGATGTAATTGGCTTTGGGGCGGATGATTTTGTTGTCTTCGATTTGTTCCAGCACGTGGGCACACCAGCCGATAATGCGAGAGGCGGCGAAGATGCAGGTAAACAGCTCGCCGGGGATTCCCATGTAATGCTGCAGGGATGCGGAATAGAAATCGACATTGCATTCGCGTTTGATCGCTGCCACAACATGCTTTTCCATTTCGACTGACATCTCGTACCATTTCGGATCGCCGGTCTCAATGGAGAGTCTGCGGGAAAGTTCTTTGAGGAATTTCGCTCGTGGATCCTGTGTTTGATAAACCGCGTGGCCAAAGCCCATGAACTTCCCTTTTTGGGCACGGGTTTCGGCGACCCAGCTTTCAACATTATCGACAGAACCGATCTCTTTGAGCGTGTTAAGAACAGCTGTGTTTGCTCCGCCGTGTAGTGGGCCTTTCAGGGCACCAAGCGCACCGGTAATTGCAGAG
This sequence comes from Planctomycetaceae bacterium, assembly GCA_015487825.1. Lineage (GTDB taxonomy): Bacteria > Planctomycetota > Planctomycetia > Planctomycetales > Planctomycetaceae > Rubinisphaera. Next base: position 7,802 of record WFOZ01000523.1, on the reverse strand, counting down.
TATAAATCGGTTAATGTTGCAGAGATTACGCGAACCGAAAACGTACTGGCACATAAGCCATGCTCTGCGTGCAGAATGAGAACCAGGTCCATCGATTTTTCTGCATCTGCACTCGGTTTTTCGCCGTTCATCATATACATGAAGTTGGCAGCGTGTGAGAGTGATGCGTCCGGATCAATTGGCTCCTGACCTTCTGAAATTCGTTTAATCGCTGCCACAATGGTCGAAATTTTTGCCGTGAGCATGAGAGAACGTTTGCTGAATGCTTCCACGTTATGTTCTTCTGCCCCGGCGTCAAACTCGCCCAGAATAGAAACGGCTGAACGAAGTTGAGCCATCGGATGCGTTCCCTTGGGAACCTCTTTGAGATGAGCAAGCACTTCGGCCGGCAGGGAACGTTCTTTTTTCAATCCATCTGAAAATTCTTCCAGTTGAGATTTGGTAGGCAGCTCGCCGTAAAACAACAGGTAAGAAGTCTCTTCGAATGTGCTGTTTTCGGCCAGTTCATCAATATGGTAACCACGATACATCAAAGAGCCCGCTGCCCCGTCTACTCGGGAAATTTTACTATCGGCTGCAATAATATTCTTCAAACCTTTGGTCGCTGTGTTTTCCATTGCTGATGAATTCGTAGTTAGAGGTACTATAGTGGTCAGAAATCCGGAACTCAATTTTCGGTCGAGGGTTCAAGGGATCGAGTATAACAGAGGAAAATCAAATATCCAACGAGCAGAGCCCGACTCTCCTTTTCATTCCATGAGATTCAATTCAAACCTTTTTTACGCTGTCAATTATGTCTAAAAAGTGGATATTTGGCCCGTATTGTATGAAAATCAACCCCGCGGGTGGCATTTCTGATGGATTGATTTCAGTCGGCTATGTTCTACATGTGTGTAAACCTGCGTAGTGCGGATGTTGGCATGCCCGAGCATTTCCTGCAGCGCCCGGATTTCTGCCCCTCCGGCAAGCATGTGCGTTGCAAAACTGTGCCTGAGCGTGTGAGGACTGACTTGTTTGCTACACCCGATACGAGCTGCATATTTTTTGACAATCCTCCAGATTGTCAAACGTGTCAGCCCTTTACCGGTTCTACTCAGAAACAGAAAAGCATTTTGCGAATCTTCTTCCGGAGAAATTCCTGGGCGTTCAAATTCCAGATAAGCCTCTAACGCTGCAACGGCAACCGGATTCAACGAAACGATACGCTCTTTGTCTCCCTTGCCCAGGCATTTACAGTATCGTTCTTCCAGAGAGAGCCGAGAGAGCGTCAGGTTCGATATCTCCGAGGCTCTGCAACCGGTGGCGTACATCAGGCATAAAAGTGCCCGGTCTCTTAAGGGAAACGGATCTTCCCGGGATGGTGCAGTCAGCAGAGCATCAACTTTCTCCGGACTGAGAACTTTGGGGAGATAGTCCCAGAGTTTGGGAGAATTCAATAATTCCGCCACACTCTCAGTGATAATTCCCTCAAGAACGAAAAACCGAAACAGCGTTTTAATCGCGACAAGTTTTCTACCAATTGAAGAGGCAGCCAGTCCCCGCTCGTGAAGCGATTTCAAATAAGCAGACAGTTTTTTCAGATCGATTGCTCGTACATCTGCAATTCTCTTCGCCTGTAACCAATCAAAAAACTGTCGAATGTCTCGCGAATAAGCCAACACACTGTTATCCGCCATACTGCACTCTGCTCTCAAAAAGTGCACAAATTCATCAAGCCGCCCGGTTAGCTGCTGCGGAGCGGGAGTTGATTTTGTACGAGGTGAAGAGGGCTTAAAGCGTGGAGGCATAATATTCCATAACCAATAAGACGGGCGGTTAACACCTTCCTGTTATCGACAGAAAGAGTCACTCGCGACAGGGAGTCTGCAGATCGCAACGGTTATGCCTGTTACGACCATTTTTCCAGCAAATGAGAAGCCCAGCTCTTGAACAGTCGCAGCTTGGAAAGAATCTGTCCCGTTCCCCGGGCCAGCGTAGAGACTGAAAGCAAGCCTTCGCCAATAACAATGCGGTCAGGCCAGATCTTATTCAGATAGGAATCTGCTCTCGCACAACCATCAATTTTTGTAATAAGAGGCAAGTGTTCGCGAACATGTTTGACAAGATGCGTTTCGTGCAATAACCCCGGGCTCGCCTCTGCATATTTTTCGTTGTAACCAATTTTGAAAGCGAATATTTCTGAACCGGAAATCAGGTTGATCGCAGAAGCTGCAATATCCCGCCCCACTCGAAGTTCAGAAATAAAAACACGCTGCTGCCCAGCCAGATCACTGACCATTTTTCGTACAAAATGTCTGTCCTCATCCCGTGATAACAAAGAAGTCCCCAGTTCTTTTTTCCAGCCGGAATTTTCCAATTCCAGGAAACGTTCTAAAGCAGCAGGTATATGCTCTGCTTCTGTAATCATGCGGAATTCGACTGGCCCTCGTTTGTGTAGACGATTGAGATTTCGCCTCATTGTTTTTCGTCGCGAGGAAGACCAGCGATCTTCCAGTCCATTTTCAACCAGGTTGACCAGATCGACTACCGGTGAATTGAAAACAGCCTGCACCCGAAACGAGCAGCCAATCCCGTTGGAACACGCCTGCTGCTGCAACTGCGTTACCCAAGGCTGCTCTATACGTAGCTCCGGAAATTCGATTCCAAACCAGCGGTCCTGTTGATGATTCATAAATTCGAGCAGGGAAGCGAGAAATTCCGGAATTGCTCCTTGAGCAATCAGAAATCCACGGCGTAAGGCGTGTTCGCATCGAAAGGGAACCAAATGAGGCAACGGAAGTTTTTTGGTTGCACGAATATGATGAAATAACCCAATACCAATAAGCCTGCCGTCCTGCCGGCATTGGCAGATAAGAAAAACAGGCTGCTGATAATGGTGCTGGTTTTCCAGATAGGGAAGAACAAAGCCAGGAGAAAGAAACGGATTTGCAATCTGGGTTTCCAGATCGAGTTGCCTCCATTTTTCGATCAGTTCTGCATCCAACTCATCCGGAGTCAGTGCCCGGGTCGCATAGATCGAGTTCCCTTTAACCTGGCTGCTCACTTCTTTATTCCACTGGTCGAGATTAATTCCCCTAACAGCAACTCCCCAGGAACATTGCAGTTACCAGGCTCACTTTCCACATTCTTACATCGAAAGCGTTTTTTCATGGTTAGTGTCCCGCTATTGTGCCTTCAACATGTATTACACATAAAAACACTTTCCAAGGGCTAAAGCTACACTAAATTACGATTGCCATCTCGTCAAACTTTATTTTCAAACAGCTTGATGAGCCTAAAGAGAGCAGACTGAATAAAGTAAAAATACAGATCATAGCGATAAAAACGCCGAAAGGCGGACCGGGAAATTCCCGATCCGCCTCTTCGACAAACAGAACATTCATCCCATTGAAACAACAGTTACGATCCAGCAACTACCTTACAGAACGCTTTAAAGGTAACCGGTTCTTTCCGACCATCGATGGTAACGGTAAATGTTTCCACAATTGTACCCGATCCATCCGGAGTTGTGATTGTCAAAGGAACGATATGCACAACTTTCTTATCTTCGGGCATGCGTACTTTGAATGCGTGCAGGTCGCTTTCGCATTCCACCTTGGTAATTTTGAAGGGACGCTTTCCGCGAATAACCACGCTGGCAGTCTTTTCCTGTCCGGGTTTCAGCATGCCGAATGCAACAACACCGGGATTGATAACGATATCGGAAACAACTTCGCCTTCTACTAACAGCGGAACGCGAGGGTTGGAAGTGTCATCGGTGATCAGATTCATCTGACTGCGAAACGGTCCAACAGCTGCATTCTTATCGAGAGTTACTTTCAGACTGTATCTTACAGAATTTCCGGAACGGTACTGTTCTGCAACTTCTGCTTTAAGGTATTCAGGAAGATTTTCCACGCCACGCAAATGCCAGTCCGCACGACCTGCATAAGAAACAGTAATTGTTCTTACTCCACCTGCCCCCTGATCAACCGAACCAAAATTGACCGAACCGGGATCCGTTACAACGTCAGTACGAATGTAAGCTGCGATTGGAATGCGAACTTCAGCATGTTGAGGAGAACTGAATCTGATAATAACTGAAGATTCTTTCTTCCGCGTAAATTTCACCGTATTCATCACGATTTCGACATAGGCAGATTCCAGAGATTTCAGTGTGTACTTGGAAGGCTTTGCCGCTGTACAGCCGCAGGAAGTTTTCACATCAGCAATCTGAACAGTCTCTTTATAAATGTTGGTAATTTTTATACGGTGCCGAACATCGCTGCCGCGAGCGACCACCCCAAAATCGTGGGATTTTTCCTCAAACATCTTCAAGGCCCACTCTGTGCTTTGGCTGGCTGCCTGAGCCCCCGTATTGAACATTAACAATGCCGCAATCGCAGCTAAACCTGCTCGCTGTATCCTCATCAGATTCCTCGCTCTCTCAAGGGCTATGTCTCAACTACAGCTCGTCTTAATCTGCAGTTAAGATTGAATGCCTGTCGTCCCAAATTGTTAGATCTCTACATCAATGCAGGAAGTTATCTCCACAGCGGCCCGGTTATAGTGACAGGGTATTTCCATTTGGAAAATTCGTCAATCACATTTTATGAAAGACACCCTCTCCTCTTCAAAAGCGACTGTAACCTCATGTGCAAAAACACGATTTACTTCCTACACCTCAAACCTACAACCTATTCTGCCCTTCGCCAAATTGATTCCTCCTCCACCGGAGTGATTACATGACCCCACAACAATACAGTTTACGCCTACCCCCCATCTTAACGCTTTTGGGGTATGTTTCAAAAAAATAATTCTCAGGCCAGCCTTCGCAGGACGCAGCAAACCAGAGCTCTCATGAAATAAGGAAACATCTCTCCCACTGGTTTGCTGGAGAACAAAGAAATTGAACACAAAAATTCGAAAACATCTACCAAAATACCTTCAGCCATGGATAAACTGGACAAACAGATAAGAAATTACCCTCATACGACCAGCTATGACATATACATATGACTCTTTCGTAAGATCACTCCAGCACAGTTGGCTTGCCCCGGCACTTGGAATTAAATAGAAACTTTTGAATGCTGCGTAAGCTAACAGGAAATCGACAGTTAGTAGAATAGTAACAGCTCCTCAGTTTCCCACCTCCTTTTCAATAAACTATGAAGACATGCTTCAATTTCAATGCCCTCACTGCCAGGCGGTAATTCGTGTTCGCAGTTCTGCCATGGGACAAAGTGGAACATGCCAGAGTTGCAATCAGAAGATACGCGTTCCAACAATCCAGCCCCCGCCTTGCTCTGAACAGGAAGCGGTAGAAGAGATTCAATTAGAGAGCCAGCAGGCCGAAAGCAGCCCTGCGGAAAATGCTCCGACCGAGCAGCAGGCAGTTCACGAACTATTATCTGCCCTTTCTTCTCCGCCAGAGAAACCAACATGTGAAGACCCAATTCTTAATGTGACTGAACGCAGGAAATCAAATCACTCCTTTATGATCACAGGATTACTGTTCCTGATCATCGGGGGATGTGGAGCGATAGCATTTTACTATCTGTCTCAACCTTTAATGCAGGCAGAACTCAAAACCCAAATCGTTACGGTGGATGCCATCAAGCCCACACTGTTAAGTCGCAATGTAATCCAACAACCGGAATTGTTTGAAGCTTTCTGGCTCAAACATCCGGGCAAAAAAATTGAAATCAACAGCCGACTGCTGGAAACTTCCATCCTGGCTCAGAAGAGAGGGCTGGAGCTTCGCCTTTATCCCGGGCCGGAGAATAACCTGTACCGGGTTGATCTGCTCGAAAACAAAACGTTACGCCAGTTTTACGCAAAACATTCGAGCGAGTTGGAAAAACTGCGGAAAGAAGTGCTTCTTGATGCGACTAACTCATTTCTGGAACAGATGGTTGAGAAAGAAGAACTGCTGAGGCGAAATTCGCACTTGTTAATCGAAATTCGAGACCGAATGATTCTTACTGCAATGGTCAGAGGCCTCGGATTTCGCCTGATCGCAGAAACTAAGGGCAAGCAATTTCCTTGTGTCTGGCAGGATAAACAGGACCGTCTCTACTTTTCACTCCCCAAAGGAACAACCAGATTTATTATTCGAGAAATAGAGATTGCAGGACAAAAGAAATTTTTCCCGAAAACATTAAAATTCGTAGCTTCTCTTCCTTCATCAGAGAAACCGAAGCAAAAAGAACTGCCTTCAGAACCACTGATCTCTAAAGAGAAAAAAGAAGAAAAGAACCTCGAAGAAAAAGAACCACAGTCAACTCCCAAAGAGGATGAAGCAAAACCGGAGGATCAGCAGAAGAAAGAAACACTCAAAACAGATGCCGACTCATCAACCAATGAAAAAATGAAGCCTGAAAACTGACCTCAGAGGTAATGATAAAAAGTAACTATTCAGCGATATTTGATTATTGCAGAAATTCAGGTTGTTTGTAGGGTCCGCTATTGCGGACCACCGCAGAAATAGGAGGATCCACTTCCCATCGTGGTCCGCAATAGCGGGCCCTACGCCAACGCTGAATAGTTACGATAAAAATGAGCCAAAGAGCCCACAGCGAGAAAAGAGACTGTTTCACTCCATGTTTCGAATCTTTTCTTCGTGAACTTTGGGGATTGATGATGAAAAAAAATTAAGTTGCGGCTATACCGTGCTGGGATCTCCGTGGCTTTTTTCAATACCCCGCTCTCTTCAAAAGCACGCTTTAGCCGGATGAATCCGAAATGAGTGAGCAGGATTTGGCAATTGCTCGCCGACTTGATAAGCTGCCTGTAAGCTGTTCCAGAACGATCCCGGTTTCTAGCCATCAATAATTATCAGGTAGCCGCGTTTTGATTCGAGTATTCGAAAATTTCAATTGAGAGAGTTAATGTCACATATTGGCCCAGGCCCTGATGAACGGACGAATTACCGCAGAAAAGTGATTTTGACAATCTGCCTGATCCTGGCAGTTCTGCTAAGTGTCGCTGCTTCTCTTTACCGTTGGCATAACGGGGTAGATGCTCAAAATTACGCAGTGCGAGTAATGTTTTCAGTCACAGAAGATTACGTCAAGACACATCAGGGAGCCTGGCCGCGAAGCTGGGAAGATCTCGAATCGGTTCCCATTGCCGGAAAGTGGTACGAAAAATCACTCGACTACAAATTGGTTAAACAGCATGTTGTAATCGATTTTGAGGCATCTCCCGAAGAGCTGGCCAAACAGGTCCCCGCTGAATTCCATGCCATTGATGCAAAAAATCCGGTGTTCGATTTTGCCAGAGATCCCAGACTTGTCGGACTGCTCAGAACATTGGCAAGTTTCCATAACGACAAATAGTCTCTTACTCGGCATGAAGTTCCTGCCAATTCGGAAGTTTCCCTTGACTTACATACTATGCCACACATAGTATGTAGATTCATCGTCATCGAACAATGAAATTTGTCGAGAGGATTCATGATGCGAGCAGAGCGTGAACTGATGCGTGGGGCTGGTCCGGTGGCTGTTTTGAAGTTGCTGGAAGGCGGGGAAAAGTACGGTTACGAACTTATCGAAGCGTTATCGCAGCGAACCGATGGCGTGCTCAACATGGGGCAATCGACGCTTTATCCGATGCTCTATAATCTGGAAGCCCAGAAGCTGATCAAGCCCCGCTGGCAGGAAGCGGAGAGCGGCCGCAAACGAAAATATTATTCGCTGACCGCAAAAGGGAAAAAGCGTTTGGCCCGCGATACCGCCCAGTGGCAGGCCGTTGCAACCGCAATGCAAAATCTGGGTATCCTGCCTGATGCGTCTCAATTGGAAGGGGGATTGGCATGAATT
>WFOZ01000522.1 GCA_015487825.1 Planctomycetaceae bacterium | reverse complement strand
TCGCAAACCCGGTTCCTGTGCAAAGAACAGATTGAATCCGATCACCATTTACTTCTGTACTGACAGGATGTGTGTTGAGGAGAATGGTTAATTTTCCCCGGCTGATTTCCGATGCCAGCATCTGCTGCAAAACAGCAACACCAACTCGTGGTTCGTGACAAACGCGAGAAACCAACCCATTTCCCGGATCCAGTGTTTCAATTTTTCTCGCAGCTTCAGTCAATGGGTAATGCTGCTTGTAATAGGTACGAATGCCTTTGCGCAAGCGAGCATAATCGGGAGTTCTTCCGAACGATTCAATCCACCGGTGTTCATCGGGAGGGACCGCCTGTTGAGAAAGCTGCCCGCCGAGCCAGTCGGTAGGCTCGGTTAAAATAACGCTCGCACCGTTTCGGCATGCCGCCAATGCAGCTGCACAACCTCCCAAGCCTCCACCAATGATGACAACATCAGCTTTCAGCTCTGCCTGAGAGTTCGCATAACAGGAAGAAGAGGAAACCGCATGCAAAAAAGGAAGCGAAAATAAACTGCCGCCAACCAGACCACACTCTTCCAGGAAATGTCTTCGATTCATCATGGATTACTTGTCTCGCTTCAATGTAATGGGGGATCATTCTCTGGAAGTCCACTTCTGCTTCCTGCTTTTATCTGTACTACCAGCGGTTAACTTCTTTGCGTGCTGCGCACCTTTTCAACAAAATCTGCTATTGTTTACGGCTGCCAAAACAGACCAGCCGTGCGAGGAAAATCAGGGTAATAAATCCTGTATCATCCCGATGTACCAGAACATGATACTGAAGACGACGAAAATGATGAATCCTGCAACAACAATCCAGACAAGCCATCCCAGTGCCCCGGCGAGGGTTTCTAACGAACGTCTTGCCTGGTCTTCAAATTGTGGGCCAAGGCGATGCAGCATTTCCGGAACCGTTCCCGAAGTTTCTCCAACGTGAACCATTTCTATGACATCTTTGGGGAACAGTTGTGACTCGCGCAGGGCATCGGTGACAGTTTCTCCTTGTTCGATCCAGTAAATAATGCGCGGTGCCTGTGCGATGAAGGCACCATTATTCGTTGCCCGCATTGATGCGCTAATGCTTTCATCAACAGGCATTCCCGCTTCCTGTGTCAGATGGTAGGCCCATGAAAATCGTGCGATACCGAACGCCTGCATACAGCGACCAACCACCGGGATTCTCATTAACAGAACATCCAGGTATTTTTGTCCCTCCAAAGAAGCTCTCAGGAATTTATATCCCAGGAATATCGCAAAGAGAGTCCCGAAGACAGACCCCAGCCAGATCAAGGCTCCCTTTGTGCCTGTGAGCCCCCAGCCGAGGACATCGATTGCAGCGCCGCCCTGCTTATCTGCAATCCAGCCGAGTAGTACAATAAGCATCGCAATGACAAAAATAGCCATCACAAACTGAAACACCGGCCAGGCAATCGCTCCGTAAAAGTTTTTCCGCATTCTCAAAAGATTTTCATAATGATCAGCCAATCCTTTAAGAATTTCCGGCAACGACCCGGTCTGTTCAGCCACGCTGACCATGCCGATCATCAAATCCGGGAAGACATCCGTATTCTCCAACGCACTGGAGATGTCAGAACCGGCTTCAATTTCTTCCCGGATCAAAAATGTAGCACGTCGCAAAGCAGGATGCGAGGCTTTCTCGCCAGCAACCTGAAACGCTTTACGTGCAGAAACACCCGTTTCCAACAATGTACTGAGCGATCTGCAGAAAATAGCCAGAGACTTCAGCGGTAGAGTGCGACCGAACATATTGAATTCCTGGCCTTAAGGATTTTGCGATAGAACCAGGAAAGAGCTTACCAGATGCTCAAGCAATAGCCAAATCTCTTTAATCATTTCTTCAAACGAAAAAGAATGTGCACGGGGCATCTTATCAAGCGCTGATGGAATTGGTCTGTCTCAAACAAAGTGTATGAACAATTCACCCATCACTTCAGTGCCAGAACTTTATCCATACGTTCTGCGATGTCAGCCAGTCGTTTTCGATCGCCTCCTTTAACTTCTGCGGTGGCCCAGCCGTTGGTATAGCCGATCTGTTTCAAGGCATCTCTTACCGCGGGCCAATCACAGTCTCCTTCTCCAATTTCTGCCTGAAAACCTTTGCGAGGCCCCTGGCTCATCT
>WFOZ01000521.1 GCA_015487825.1 Planctomycetaceae bacterium | reverse complement strand
GCATTTTGGGGCTGGCGGGTATCTGATGAACTTCGTGCCGGATGTTGATCTTCCGATTATTCTTCTTCCGTTGAAGTTGTTGATCTTTCTGATTGAAATTTTAGGAATGTTTATCAAACATGGCGTTCTTGCCATGCGGTTGTTTGGTAATATGGTTGCCGGTCATATGGTTCTTGCTGGAATTCTCGGGACAGCGGTCTCGGTGGCAGGAACCGGATGGTGGGGGACTGCTACGTTTTTCAGCGTATTAGGGGCGACCGCGTTGAGTCTGCTTGAGATTCTGGTTGCCTTTATTCAGGCGTATGTCTTTACGATGCTTTCCGCTTTGTTTATCGGGATGTCAATTCACAAGCATTGATTACAGGTTTGTGGCGTTCCGTTTTTCAAAGCAGGTTTTGTTGTTTCACTGTATCTGTGGTGTTTTAACTGATTGAGGAGACGGCTGTGTATAAAGCTGCCCGTATGGTATTAATGGTGTTTGGTGTCATGATTATGGCGACTCCAGTCATGGCTCAGGATGGTGGCGGAGCAATGGTTCCGAATCTTGTAGGAGCCGGTTTGATCGTGCTCGGTGCAGGGATCGGCATTGGTCGCATTGGTGGTTCTGCGGTTGAAAGTATGGCTCGTCAGCCTGAGTTGGCTGGTAAAATTCAAACAGCCATGATTATTTCTGCAGCCCTGATCGAAGGTCTTGGTTTCGCTGCATTGTTCGGCGTATCGTAGGTCGATTCGTGTCTGTTTCAGGCTTTGTTGTTAGCTGGTCTGCAAGCTTCTGTTCGAGGTGATGATCGTGAAGTTGTTTTCTATCGCTTTGCTTGTACTTGTTGGTGTGATGTTTGCGCCAGCGGGGTCTTCGTCTGTCTGCGCATCAGATGCTGTTCCTGAAGCGGAGCATTCTGCTGAATCGCATGGCGGACATCATGGGCATATCGGTGATCCTGAGGTTGAGCCGAAGGTGTTCGAGCCGAAAAATTGGCGCTACGATCTTTCTATCTACTCGTTTGTCGTGTTTCTTCTGCTGATGGTTGTGCTGACGAAATTCGCTTGGGGTCCAATTACTCAGGCTCTCGATGAGCGGGAAGAGAGTATTCGTAAGAATATCGAAGAAGCAGAAGCAGCTCGGGTTCGTGCAGAAGAGATTCTGGCAGAACACGCGAAGAAGCTTGATTTGGTTCAAGATGAAGTTCGCGAAGTTCTGGCGGAAGCCCGGCGAGATGCCGATCATACGAAGTCGGAAATTGTTGCAGCGGCTCAGAGTGAGGCAGAAGCAACGAAAAATCGTGCGATTGAAGAAATTGACCGGGCAAGGGATCATGCATTGAGTGAGATTTTTGGCACGATGTCGGCTCAGGTGACTGAAGCGACAGAGCATGTTCTGGGGCGTGCGATCAATGATGAAGATCGTGGGCGTCTGGTTGATGAAGCATTGGCTCAGTTGACTATAAAGTCGTAACTGTTCTCGGTTGGTGGGGTCTGCTGTGCGGACCGGTATTTTGTATTTCAAGCCGTTTCCGGTCCGCAGTGCGGATTCTGTTGCCGGCTTGAACGTCTTGGCAGGCGGCCCGGTAAGATTGGTGTTTATTCACAATGTTAGAGAATCCGGAATTACAGTTTAAAGTTCCCAGTGTGCTCGAAGATCCGAGCATCAAAGCAATTGCGCGTGTCTATGCAAGTGCATTGCTTGACGCACAGGGAGATTCCTCCGGAGAACAACGTATTGCTGAGTACCAGTCTTTCATCGAGGATGTACTGAATGCGAATCCGCAGTTTGAAGCGATTCTTTTTTCCCGGACTGTTTCTGTCGAGGAAAAAACCGGGATAATTGACCGCGTTGTTTCTTCGCAGGCTTCTGAAATTTTCAATCACTTTTTGAAGGTTGTTGCATCACATGATCGCCTCGACCTGCTTCGTGTTATATACGATGTTGCGGTTGATCTGGAGGAGAAAAAGTCCGGAAAAGTGCGAGTAATCGTGCGGGCTGCTGCTCCGATTTCCGAAGAAAAGCTGGCTCATATTCGCCAGCAGTTAAAAGATATATTGTCCGCCGACCCGGTTCTCCAGGTGGAGACTGATACGTCCCTGATCGGGGGGATTGTTATTCAGGTTGGCGATACTGTTTATGATAGCTCCCTGAAAAATCGGCTTGGTCAACTCCAAAGCCAACTTCGACAGAGGTATGTCCATGAAATTCAAAGCGGACGAGATCGCTTCAGTAATCCAGAAGGAAGTTGAGAACTTCGGTGCTCAACTGGAAACACGAGAAGTAGGCGTCGTGACCGAGGTCGGTGACGGTATTGCCCGCTGCTACGGTCTTTCCGGCGCAATGGCTGGCGAGATGGTCGAGTTTTCCAGTGGAGTCCAGGGGTTCGTCTTTAACCTGGAAGAGAGTTCCGTTGGTGTCGTTGTCCTGGGTGATTATCTGAAAATCACTGAAGGGGACGAAGTGAAGGCGCTGGGCCAACTGCTTTCCGTTCCTGTGGGAGAAGCCGTCGTTGGTCGTGTTGTCGATCCACTCGGTAACGCCCTGGATGGCAAAGGAACAATCGTCACCACTGAAACACGCCCGTTGGAATCAGCAGCCCCTGGGGTTGTAGATCGTCAACCGGTTCGAGAACCATTGCAGACCGGTATTAAATCTGTCGATGCAATGACACCCGTTGGGCGTGGGCAACGTGAATTGATTATTGGTGACCGAAAAACCGGGAAAACAGCTATTGCAGTTGATGCGATTATCAATCAGAAAGGGAAAGACGTTATCTGCATTTACGTTGGTTGTGGCCAGCGTGCATCTTCGATTGCAGGTGTTGTTGACGTTTTGACCGAGTGTGGTGCGATGGACTACACCATTGTCGTATCCGCTTCGGCTTCTGACCCTGCATCGATGCAGTACATTGCTCCGTATGCTGGGGCAGCGATGGCTGAGCACTTTATGTACCAGGGCAAACACACACTTATTGTCTATGATGACCTTTCCAAACAGGCGGTTGCTTACCGGGAAATGTCCCTGCTTATGAAACGACCTCCAGGACGTGAAGCGTATCCTGGGGATATTTTCTATTGTCATAGTCGATTGCTGGAACGTTCTGCAAAACTTTCCGATGAAAAGGGAGGCGGTTCGATGACAGCACTTCCTATCATCGAAACTCTTGAAGGAGAAGTTTCCGCTTACATTCCAACGAATGTTATTTCCATTACCGATGGCCAGATTTATCTGGAACCTGACCTGTTCTACGCCGGGGTTCGCCCAGCGATTAACGTCGGTATTTCGGTCTCCCGCGTGGGAGGCAATGCACAAACCAAGGGGATGAAAAAAGTTTCCGGTTCTTTGAAGCTCGATTTGGCAGCGTTCCGGGAGCTGGAGGCGTTCGCACAGTTGGGAACCGATTTGGACGCAGCGACACAACAGCAACTGGATCGTGGATATTGCATGGTTGAGCTGTTGAAGCAACCTCAATACAAACCGATGCAGGTAGCCGATCAGGTGATTAGTGTTTATGCCGGAAGTAACGGATACTTCGATAAAGTTCCCGTTGCCCGAGTTCCTGAAGCGGAAAAAAATCTCCTTCAGTTCATGGCTGAGCAGAAATCAGAAGTGCGGAATCAACTGATAGAAACTCAGAAAATGGATGATGAGTTAATCGCACTGGTTGATGCGGCATTAAAAGAATGGTGGACTCAAGTAAGTAAACTGTTTGTTGAATCCGAAGAAGGTGCAGCAGTTGGAGCG
>WFOZ01000520.1 GCA_015487825.1 Planctomycetaceae bacterium | reverse complement strand
CCTCGATGTCGGCTCATCACATCCTGGGGCTGAAGAAGGTCCCAAGGGTTCGGCTGTTCGCCGATTAAAGTGGTACGTGAGCTGGGTTTAAACCGTCGTGAGACAGGTTGGTCCCTATCTGCTGTGGGCGCACGAGACTTGAGGGGTTTTCTCTTTAGTACGAGAGGATTTAGAGGGACGTACCTCTGGTGTTCCTGTTGTCACGCTAGTGGCAGTGCAGGGTAGCTAAGTACGGCACGGATAAGCGCTGAAAGCATCTAAGCGCGAAGCCTTTCTCAAGATGAGGTCTCGATTGAGTCCCCTGGGAGACTACCAGGTTGATAGGTCGGAGGTGTAAGGCTGGCAACAGTCTCAGCTGACCGATACTAACGGACGAACGCTTGATCACTTTGATTTCACACTTGATCATTCAATCGCATTGCGATTCCTGATTTATTTCGTAGATAAAACGTTTGCAGTTTGCCTTATTGATATATCTCAATGAGTATCATTTCGATGATATTTATTGTTCCGAAACATTCGACTTCGGTCTATGTTTGGGTTTGTGAATGCAGCTCGCAAGAGTGTAGCGCACAGACTCTTTCTGGTGGCTATACGTCCGGGGAAACACTCGTTCCCATCCCGAACACGATCGTGAAGATCGGACGGCCGATGATAGTATTGCAAATGCGAAAGTAGGTGACTGCCAGATCTTTTTTTAAACCCTCTGCACTCAGGTGCAGAGGGTTTTTTTATGCGCAGATTTATTTTTCGTTATTTTGCAGTGGCTCATGACCGGTTCCGAGTTAATGGTCTGACGAGAGTTTTGATGAGGCATTTGAAGAAGACGCTGCCGCGTTTGCGAGTGTTGCGGATGAACTCGAAAAAAAGCTAAGAGGCGATCTGGTAATAATTGTCGTTTCTTTGATGTTCTATTTTCTTGACTGAAGATCAGTATCATCACCTGGCGATGCAAGCCAACGCTAATTACTCCAATCCAAATGATTGAGTTGGGTGAGACGAACATCTTTCGGTTTCATTGACCATGCGAGTACGCGCAGGCAGTGAGTTATTTGAAAAGATCTTCAGAAATCGATCCACAGACCGGAGGGCCCGCCTCTTTCTCTATATCCCTCTTTCCTGATGTGCGATCAAGCAATAGTTTATTTCGAGTAATTACCATTAATAGTACAATTAAGTATCCATATTTAATAGATGTTATAAATCGCAAACCCAAGAAGACCACTAATTTAGATGATACTAACTATGAGAATCACAAATCAAAAAATGGTGCCCTAGATGATCTCACTAAGCATGCCCTGGAGAACATCTACACAAGGCAGTGGGATCTCCGGGAAATGACTTGTTGTGGTGATAAAGCATCATTGCAAATTGTACCGGCCAAGAATAACTTTCATGTGATCTTCACTCACAACGGCAATACTGCTCAAGTACCCGCCAAAGCAGTTAATAACACAGTGACCATATCATTTGCCCCGAATGAATATGATGACATGAAGAACATCCCACTCTTTCTGAAGAGTCGTAAATATATTTATCAGCTAATACCTTTATGTGGTGATAAAGATCATTTAATCATTAAGGGCTGTTCGATTCGCGAAGATGGCAATGCATGCACATACTTAATGGCTTTTTCTAAATCAGAAAAGTAAATAATCCCGGGATGGCAAATGCGTGTTTTTCACTTGCAACGCGTTTGTTGGAGTACACCGGGTAGCTCAGACAATCCCGTTCAGCGAAGTAGGGTATGCTGTGCATACCACAATGATGCGTTCGGGTTCTATCATTTTTGAAATGAACCGGGTAGCTCAGACAATCCCGTTCAGCGACGTAGGGTACGCTGTGCGTACCACGTTTGCTGAGTAATATATGCTATAATGGCAATGTGGTTTCTCTAACGTGAGCCACAATTGGTGTGCACAGCACACCCTACATCCCTGCGTTACTGTTTTGCGCGATCGTGATGCCTTGTTGGCTTCCTAGACAGCATTGTGCAGGTTAATAATAAATTATGCCGCCCAGGGTTACACGAATGTTTGAAGGCATCGACGACATCGATTGGAATAGCCTCACACACGCATACGGTCCCGCCGATGATAGAGTTATTGTCAAATGTTGTGTTCTGGGAAAAATGAATTAGGCGGCTTTTTGTTCCTGCAGGGTTCCGTCTTTGAAGGTTTTTCCTTCGATCACTAAACTGAGTTTCTCGTAACCTCGCAGGCGTCTCCATTTCTTGGAGGCGGATTCTGCCAGCTTGAAGATCATTGCCAGGCTGGCGCGTCTGCTGCCGCTCCCTTTGGTTCTTCGATGTCTTAATCGGATCGTTGCAAAGGTTGATTCGATTGGATTAGTCGTTCGCAAATGAGCCCAATGTTCGGCGGGGAAGTCGTAGAACGTGAGCAGGACATCGCGATCTTTTGTCAAGCACTCGCACGCTTTTTCATACTTTGCACCGTACTTCTCGACGAAGTGATCGATCGCCTTGAGGGCTTCTTTTTTTGTGGGTGATTTCCAGATTTCCTGGATGTCCAACTTCGCTTTGGGCTGTACACTTTTGGGCATCTTGTTGAGAATATTTCCCGACTTGTGAAACCAGCAACGTTGCTCCTTGGTCTCTGGAAAAACTTTTCGCAAGGCCGCCCAGAAGCCGAGGGCTCCATCGCCGATGGCCAGTTTCGGATCAATCTCCAAACCACGTTTTTGCACATTCAGAAGCAATTCGTACCAGCTTTGAGTGCTTTCGCGGTAGCCATCCTGGATGGCGATAATTTCCTTCTCGCCGCTGGCGGTGGCTCCCATAATAACCAACATGCATTGGCGTTTATTGGCTTCGTCCTCCAAACGAACATTCACATGAATGCCATCGGCCCAGACGTAAGCGTACTGTTTTCCAGTCAAATCTCGCTTCGACCATGCCTCATATTCTTGGCTCCACTTCTCTTTGAGACGCACGATCATATTCGCACTGAGCCCCTTCGCCTGTTCTCCCAAAAGTGATTGCAAAGCCTCTGAAAAGTCGCCGCTCGATAATCCTTTGAGGTACAACCAGGGAATCAAATCTTCGATATTATTGGTCCGTTTCAAGTATGGCGGAAGAACATTTGGCGAGAAACTGACACGGTTTTTCTTATCAGCAGATTTGTCTCGAACACGCGGCTGCTTCACTTCCAAAGGCCCGGCTCCAGAGAGGATTTCGCGAGAAGGAAGGTTTCCATTACGAACCACTTGCCGCCGTCCCTGCGAGTCCACTCGAGTGGAATACAGAGCAAGAAACTCGTCCACTTCTGCGTCAATCGCGGCTTGTAACATTCGCCTTGCTCCTTCCTGAACCAGTTCATCCAGCGGACTGCGTGGTACTGAATTATCCTGAAAAGTTGCGAGCGGAGAATCATTCTGCTGGCAACCTTGCGTCTTGTCTGCGGCTATCGTATTCTGACTCACGGCGTACTCCTTGGCCCATGTGGGCTTGCTGAAGGTTGAAAAGATTCAGCAGGATACGCCACCTTTCATCAAATTTCCAGAACACAACATCTGACAATAACTCCTTGAGCAAGTAGTTGGGTTCTAATGCGCAAGTCATGCGTTTGCATTTGGCTCCGCGTTTGAGTGATTTTTCCTGACGCAGGGAAGCGGCGTAGGGTACGCTACGCGTACCATTATTGACCCTCCCCAAAAGAAAGTCATTGCCATTGTAGCATAGACTACCTTGCAGGTGCGGTACGCACAGCGTACCCTACGTCGCTGGTTATTGGAGGACCAATACTGCTGGTCGGTCTTTGGTTACTGCGAGGTGCCCCGTTACTCGTGGCGTTTGCATATCGGAAGAAAGACCGTACCGGGTAGCCCGCCCGCCTTTGGCGGTTGGGTTGCGTAGCAACAAGATATTCGCGTCATGTCGGTTCCATTTCCCTTGGAAGCACAATTGAAATTGGACGCACATGGCGCATCCATCTCGTGCCTGACGGCCCCCAGCCACAAAAGTGACCGGGCCACCTGGGTACCCTACGTCGCTGGATTACAGACAACCGTTTGTTTGAAACAGTTCGAAGAGAAGGAAAATTGCCAATGAAAACTACATTATTTTCGTTTTTCTTTGTTGCTTGCTGGATGGTAACGGGCATTGTTTGGGCGCGTCCGAATGTTGTGTTGATTTTGTCTGATGATCAGGCATGGTCAGATTATGGATTTATGGGGCATGATGAAATCCAGACGCCAAATCTTGATCGCCTGGCCAAACGCAGTTTGCTGTTTCCTCGTGGATACGTCACGTCTCCGTTGTGCAGGCCTTCGCTGGCTTCGATCATTTCGGGACAGTATCCACACCAGCATGGCATCACCGGTAACGATGTTTCTCCAGCACGCCGCGAACAGCGGGAACAAGAGGGGCGAAACCAGATCGACGCCTTCAATGCCCAACCTGGGTTGGTTTCGGAGTTGGTGAAAAGTGGATATCTTGCATTTCAATCCGGAAAATGGTGGGAAGGATCCTGGAAAGAAGGTCATTTCACCAGTGGCATGACACATGGAGTTGCTGTCAAAGGGGGACGCCATGGAGATCTCGGGTTAAAAATCGGACGCGATGGCATTGAACCAGTCACCAAATTTATTGACATGGCCGTAGCCCAGGAGAAACCATTTTTCGTCTGGTATGCTCCCTTTCTTCCCCATACCCCTCACAATCCACCAGAGCGATTGCTGAAGAAATACAGCAAACAAAACCGACCTGCAGATGAAGCTCGATATTTTGCCATGATTGACTGGTTCGATGAAACCTGTGGCGAATTGATTGGGCACCTCGAAAAGCGGAACCTCGCAGACAACACGCTTGTCGTCTATATTTGTGATAACGGTTGGCGGCCTTTGAGTCGATCAGATGTGCCGGTCCCCAAAAACTGGAATCAGCGATACGCACCACGTTCAAAGGGATCCCCCTACGAGAATGGCATTCGCACACCAATTATGTTTTCGCTGCCGAACCGGATTGAAGCAGGCAAATCGGACGATCTGGCAAGCAGCATCGATTTGCTTCCGACAATCCTTAACATCTGCAGCGTGCCGACGCCCGAAGCACGCCCCGGTATTGACCTGCTTGATGCGAAAGCCCGGCAAATGCGTAAACATATTTTTGGTGCAGCATATTCAATACACAACATGACCGTGGGCAACCCTGCTGCCACACGCCAGTATCGCTGGGTCATTACCCGCCGCTGGAAATATCTGATGCGCGATCATGGCGAGGATACAACGTCATACAAATATGTCCATCTTTGGGATCAGACTCCAGCGCACCTTTATGATCTTCAAGTCGACCATGGGGAAACAAAAAACCTCATCCGGAGTCAACCAGAGACTGCAGCACAACTGCACAAAAAGTTAGAATCGTGGCTCAAATGAAGCAATAGCCGTAGTCCGCGGGTGGCGTCGGTTAATTTATTAACCGACGCGGCGTAGCCATAAGAGGCATTGCGGAAATGCCTTGCCTGTTCCTGATGGTTTATCGATGGAGAAAACATTGGGCAGTACACATTGATCATAATGTTTTTAATTAAATGAAACCAACTTTAACTTCCTCTTGCTGACTGCATCAGGTGGGAGTCTGAGCAATGGAACTTTTTCTTCGTTTATTGACTCGGTGAATCGAGTCTCCATTTGACAACCTCGGTCGCCGGCCCACAAAGATTCAATACCTGGCAGCAGCCGAGAAACCAGTGGGATTGCATGGCAAGATCCTGCTTGACGAAGCTTTCCCAGGTTAATGGCCGAACCCAACGACGATAGAAGGGATAGGCTCTGTTCCGGTAAAGATTGTAGGTTTCCTTGTCGCGAAAATGACCGTTCTTCATCAGTGCATCAATTTCCGGGACGGCGTGGTAATAAGAATAGGGTGTGATCAATGTACCATCATCTAGCAGCAACGTGTTTCCGAATCCACCCCCGGATTGAAGATACGGATGAGTTCTTTCGCTAATGACAATTAAGTCACTTTGCACATTTGCCATCACCAGACCGTCCTTCTGCTCCTCAAGGAAACACGCATAGACGCCCATCTCTAATCCATTGCTGGGCACTCTTTTGGTGAATGTAAACAAGGCTTTTCCTCCGCCGAGATTGCAAACCGAGGGATACATACATCCGATCAACGGAATGGCGCTATGCGGACTCCAACTCAGGCCGTTGTCTTTCGACTCGAAAATGATCTCGATATCGTACCGGTCAAGGTCTGATTTTTTTGTGGAATCGAACTTGGGAAGCCCGGGGAGATTTTTGTCGAGGTTTTTCAGTTTCGGGAGCTCGCATCGCGCAAGCAGCAGCAAACGCCCTGTTTCTGTCCGAAAAAAGATCCCTTCCTGAAGGATTGAGTATCGATAGGAACTATTGTCAAACCCTGAGACCTGTATCTTCTTTGGATTCCAGGTGACCCCTTTGTCTTTAGAGAGGAACAGATAATCCCTGCCCATGCCGCAACCGATTCCGAGTGCAAATGAACCATTTTTTAACTCAATGATATTTCTACTTGAATAGGTCAAGTCGACCTCTTCTGGGATGCGGTCGACATCAAGAACCGTGCTCGTCCATGTATGGCCCCCGTCCACCGAGCGATGAATCCAGGCGGTTGTGTGTCCTGGAATCGCGTGAATGTCGGGAGGATAGAGGTGAGCGGTAATCAGCAAAACATCTCCCAGAACATTCAAGTACGGTTCCCTGCCGAGCAATTGCTCAAAGTGTTTTGACTGCCAGGTCTTGCCGTTGTCGGATGAGCGATGCAATACCGTATGTTCGCAGACGGAGCCGTCGCTCTGCGTCTCGTAATGTGCATGAAAGTTGGCCATCAGCAACTCGCCGTTACTGAGTTTCACCATGTTCGGCTTGTAGCCCATTCTGCCCCCAACGGAAATTCGTTCACACCGAATCGTTGCTGGCAGGTTCTTGTTGTGAATAGTTCGAATGACTCCTGCATCCGCAGATCGCTCGGCGCGTGATGTCTCTTTGTTCTCGCCAGCGACAATCTCTCCATGGAGTGACAAGGATAAGACGACGGTCAGGAACAGGCTGATGCCTGATAAGTAGTTCATCGAATTGCCTTTCATTTCTTATCGTTTTTGCTCACAGGAGTCCCAAAAACCAGGTCGCGATGCCGTTGATTGATTATCATGTCTTGTCTTTTATCTTGCTTACCCTCAATGAATCAATCGATAAGATATACCAAGGCCATTACTGACCTGACTCACCGGTCACACTATAATCCGAGCAGCGGCAGCGAGTCGCGGTAGATCATCTGTTCGATTTGGTCTTCGTCCAGTCGAGGCAGGTTCGATCCTTCGACCATGTTGTTCAGATTTCTTACCCCTTGAATGGTATCGTTGACGGTCGTGAAGGGGTAATCGGTTCCGAAGAGGATTTTGTTCCAGATGCCGTATTCCTGCACCAGCATGAGCGACTGATAAAGCTGGAACGGACGGTAATGCAACGCGGAAATATCTGTGTATAGATTCGGGTGTTTGCGAATGACTGCGACGGTTTCTCCTTCATACGGATGCCCCAGGTGAGCCAGAATCATGCGGACATCTGGAAACCGGGTTGCGACCGGATCGAGATGTCGGGGGAGCGTGCATTCTAATGGAGCCTGGGCAATGAATGTTGTCCCGGTATGCAGCAGTACCGGCAGGTGATGCTTACTCGCATATTCCCAAAGCGGATTGAGAATGCGATCATCAGGACGGAATCCTGCGTACATCGAAAGCAGTTTGATGCCTCGCAGTCCCAGTTCTTCATGCCCGTGCCGCAGTTCGTCCTGCCAATTGGGTTGTGTCGGATCAACAGAGAGAAATCCGATCAGCGTCTCAGGATTTTTTGCGACATACTGCGCCACGTAACTGTCATCGACCCACATGCCACTCAGTTTTGCCTTACCGCCAAAGACGATTGTGCGAGTTTCTTCCGGAGCAGCTTTGCGGTAATCTTCGTAACGGACCGTCAAGTCAACCTCTACCCCTGCCCTGGCCCGGATCGCCTGTTTTCGGAAGTCATCACCAAAATGTTGCGGGTATTCCCAGGTATGAGAATGCACATCAATAATCATTCCGCTTCCTCCAGTACGCGACTTAAAATGCCAAACAGGCGGTCAACTTCTGCAATCGTTTCTTCATCTGGCAGGTACGCTTTGGGGCCGCGGACAATTTTGTTTTTGAAAATCCCCTGTTTGACGAGCAGATGTTTTTCGATGGCGAGGAACGCATCGAGTGAATTCTGCATTGTGACAATTGCGGAGATCGGAAAAGAGATCTGATAAATCCGCTGTTCGTCGCCCGCTTCCAGAGCCTTGTAAAGGGCGAGAATTCCTTTGATTAAATCAGCACCAGGCATTGTGCCGGAAATGCCCCGACGATAGTTGTCAACAAGCGAAATGCCGCCGGTTCCTTCGAAGATGTGGGCTTTGCCACTTGTTGCATCACGTAGCTGCGAAAGTTTCGGGCCGATTGGGACAGCTTCCGGTTTGAACAACACTCGATCTGCTCCAAACCGATTCATCATCTGCGATTGAAATGCAATCGACATCGGCTTGCCGACATAACCGCTGGCATCCTGAATGATGACCGGAATTTCGACCGCCTGAATGATCCGTTCATAATAGCTACCAAGTTCGTTCTCGGTTGCACCGATAGAAACCGGCGGGATTGCCATGACTGCATCTGCCCCGCATCCTTGAGCATGCTTTGCGTTTTCAGCCGCAACATGCGTGCTTTCTGCTCCCACGCTGAGAATGACTGCACCGCTTCCCTTTGCAAACTGACAACATTTTTCGCAAAGTTCACGTCTCTCGCAATCGCTGAGCCGTAGTATTTCCGAAACCATTGCCATCACAATGCCGTCACAGCCACATTCAAACAGCCATTCAATTTCCCGCTGAAGCACGTCGAAATCAATCGATTCATTATCGTGATACGGAATCTGGAAAACGGGAAAAACGCCTTTAAGATGTTCATTGTGGTTCGTCATATAATCATCCCCCGGGTATCGACTGGAATTGGTTCAAGTCCCTGTTCTGTTTGCAGCCACATTTGCTCTTGCAGATTTACACAAGGGCAAATGTGATTCGGAATTAAAGTCACCCGCTCGCCAATTGCGGGCACATTGCTGCAATTACGGATATCAAGTTCTCCATGTTCTTCGCTCAATTTTGCAACCTGGATTTCAGGATATTCCAGAATGTACCCGGAACCGGAATCGGGGCAGGTGACGTTCTTGTCACTCGTAATTGTTTTCGAGCCGGCATCGATGATCACTTTCCCTTCCACTGCATTACTGAGCACCGTACAAATAATCGCCGCAGCACAATCTTCAAGCTGGCAGAATCCTGCACGAACAGTGTTCATATCATTGAAGATGTGTGTTCCCGGGCGGATTTCTGTTTGAGAAGTGATATATTGTGACTGGTATGCAGTTGGAGTCGATCCCCCTGAAACAATTTCCGCAGAAAGCCCTGCCCTGCCCCAGAGATCGAGTGTTTCTTTGAGGATTTCGTCAATCTGTTTTAGGATGGGCGGTTGTTCGCTGGCGGGCACCCAGACCTGACCCGGATAGAAAAAGAGTCCGTCGAGTCTGACGGAATCACTTTGATCAACGTGCTGAGCCAGTTCCAGCGATAGCTGCGGCGTGGCGACTCCTGTTCGATGATTTCCGATATCCAAATCGGGGAGAATACCGATTGTCGAGCCAGCTTTTTTTGCTGCCTGCGACAGGGCATCAATTCCAACTTTCGAATCGACTGCAACACGAACGGTCACCTGATGTGCAAGTTTCGCAATTCGGCTGCTGCGGTGCGGATCAATTGCGGGGTAGGCGATGAAAATATCATCACAAACCTGAGCCATTACTTCTGCTTCCCCCACTTTGGCGACCGACAGACCTTGCGACCCGGCATCTAACTGTTCCTTCGCCATTCGTTTCGATTTGTGCGTTTTGGTATGTGGCCGTACTTTAATGCCAAGTGGTTCGATATAGGCGGCCAGCTTTGATAGATTTTTTCTGACCAGAGGCAGGTCAATCACCAAAGCAGGAGTTGCCTCGACGGACTGTTTCGCTTTTTCAAAGATATTTACCACGCGGTCCAACCTCCATCAATTACTAAATTTTGACCTGTCATATAACTGGAAGCTTCGCTGCCCAGAAAAACGATTGCTCCTTTCAATTCTTCAGGAGTTCCCATCCGTCCCATCGGGCTTTTCTGCACAAGGCGATCTACCATTTCCTGTGGAGCAGCCGGCGAAGGAAAAGGCCCGGGCGAAAGAGAGTTCACACGAACATTATCCTTCCCCCAGTAAACGGCCAGATGGCGAGTCATTTGCAAAATTCCCCCCTTCAACGCATGGTAGGCAACGGGGCTGCTCTGTTGAATTTCTTCGTAACATTCCGGGTACGAGCCAACCATTCCATACATTGAGCCGAGCAGGATAACGCTTCCTGAGGCTTCCCGTCCAACAACATGATCCCTCATCATTCGGGAAAGCAGAAAATAGCCCGTTGCATTTTGCAGTTGCCTGCTGAATTGCTCTGCAGTCACTTCCCTCCAATCCTGTGGGCAAGGTTCCTGTCCGTTATTGACCAGAATATCAATTTTCACCGCCAGTTGTATCGCTTGATCAAATCCGAGTTGAATCGAATCTTCCTCCATCTGGTCAAGCTGAATTCCGTAGTGAACCGCGTCATCCACTCGCGGAAGTTTTTCAGCGACCTGCTGGGCCTGCTGAAGATTCCGGCTGCTCACCACAACCGAGGCTCCAGCTTCTGCAAGAGCATCAGCCATTGCAGAACCCAAATACCCGGACGCCCCAGAAATCAACGCAATCTTTCCTTTGAGGCTGAACAGTTCGGAGATATTTTTCATTCGTTATTGACCCTGAAATGCTACGATATCATTGATATATTTTATGGAACCACCAATGGCCCCAGCGCGGCATCGCCGCAACCAAACAGAGATTAGATTTGAACCAGGAATGGACACGAATAAACACGAATTTTCTTCAGTGATTTATAAAGTTTTTCAGGGCTGAAGTAGGACAAAAATAGGATGCCCCTTGTATGAGGGATCATCTGACGGAAAAAACTTTCTTATTTCTGTATTCGTGTTGATTCGTGTCCATTAGTGGTTCAATCAAAGAACCACCCGTTTCCATTCCAGCTTTGAACATTTGAAATTGAAAAGCAAGCCAACCTTCAATCCTGTGATTCGTAAGTAGCTTAACATTTGTCCCAATTCGTGATCAGTGAATCGATCAATTGTTTTGGTATCAACCACAATCTGGTCAAAGCAAATCAGATCGGGGATATATTCTCCCACCTGAATCTCTTTATAATTGATGGCGAACTTTCTCTGTTGTTGACAGGGGATATTCTGTAATCCAAATTCAACAACCAATGCATTTTCGTACGGCTTCTCGAGTAGTCCATGGCCCAATGTGTTCAAAACCTCCATTGCACAACCGACAATTCGGTGCACTTCTTCTTTCAGAATCAGATTCGATTGACTCATTCTTATTCCTTTTAATCACAAGTGGCCCCAGCGCGGCATCGCCGCAACCAAACAGAGATTAGATTTGAACCACGAATGGACACGAATAAACACGAATTTTCTTCAGTGATTTATAAAGTTTCTCAGGGCTGAAGTAGGACAAAAATAGGATACCCTTTGTACGAGGGATTATCTGACAGAAAAAAACTTTCTTATTTCTGTATTCGTGTTGATTCGTGTCCATTAGTGGTTCAATCAAAGAACCACCCGTT
>WFOZ01000519.1 GCA_015487825.1 Planctomycetaceae bacterium | reverse complement strand
TTAAAAAAAGAAACTCAAACTCTTCAAAAGATTCTAACAAGTCAAGCAGCGAGCTTTCATACCATCTGGGGACAGATTGTTATTTGAAAAATATGAATACTCAGCTGACTTTCGCACAATCTGCCCCCAGAATTGGAGATCTCATTACATCTGTGGGCAAATTGTCGCCAGCCGTGCGTCAATTGTTCACGCTATTTCCGACAATTTGTCCCCAGCCACTCATCACTGAATAGTTACGAAGTTCTTTATAAAAAAAGCCGCTCGCGCCAGAGGAGTCGCGAGTGGCTTTTGTTTCTATTGAAAATCAGGTGCGGGCTTCTCTTCTGGCTGCAGAGGAACAGCTTCCGATGACCGGCCCTGTTTTTCAATTCTTCGATCAGTAAATATTAAGAATAACTCTTTCTATGTTCGTGGTCGTTTTGTTTTTCCGTAATGAATAGAAAACCAATCCTTCGACAAGCAGCCCAGAGTTATTGGTACCTCTTACCTGCGGCAACGTCGGCTTCTTTTGTGATGACGTTTTCCACAGGTTCTATAGTGGTGACAGTTGTTGTGGCAACTGCCGCAACTGTCACCACAGTTATTGTGCACTTTGCATTGAATAACTTCTTCAACCATTCTGCAGACGCGAACCTGAATCTTCTTTTCAACCTGAACAGGTACGCAAATTGTACGAGTTCTTGTTCGCTCCTGTTTAACAGTATCACAGACGGTGATATTGTACTTAACGGTTCGAGTTTTCTTGACAGGAACTTTGAAATGAACAGTCCTTGTCTTTTTCACTGGAACTCGTTTGCACTCCACGATAGTTTTTGTACGAGTTTCAGCAACGCATTCAGTGACGTTGTACTCGTAAGTTTCTTTCACTGGAACACATCGGCTTACATTAACAATCTTTGTTTTCTTTACAGGTTCGCAGATTGTTTCTGTGTATTCATACTCTTCATCAACGCATACATAGTTGCATACCTTTACCATTCGAGTGAAGGTCTCAGGTTTGCAGAGGCTTACTGTGTATTCGTAAGTCTCCTGGCGAGGAACTCGTTTACAGACTACGTAAGGAATGACTTTGGTTTCCATCTTGGGAACCCAGACGCGACGGGTGCGAGTACGAGGTTTGCACCTTTTACGAGAAACGTGGCAGTTTTCAGGTGCACAGCAACGATTACCTGAACGACAGCCATTGCATGTTCCGCAGTTGGTTCCGCATACTTCCGTAACGCATTCCCAGTGTCCTCGGTCAATGCAGATGGTACGAGTACGTTCTTGCTTGACAAGATCCCATACACAACGAGTTCCGGTTCGAACTTCTGTGTAAGGAACCATACGAGTAAAGGTTTTTTCAACTTCACTCCAGACCGGTTTGCGAACTTTGCGGACTCCTTTTTTAATCACCTGGCGAGGAACCATGACTGTATAAGTCTTTTTAACTGGTTCACACACTGTTTTGATGACTGTCCGAGTTCCGGTTTTGGTCACTGTGTGGGGAACCATCACCTGGAATTCGACGTTACGCTCTACACGTTGATTTTTATAAACCGTGTAGTTTTCTTTCCTCGTTTTGTCGACCCACTCGGTGTAATTCACCTTTCGAGTTTTGGTAACTGTTCGAGGAACCTGTTTGGTAACCGTGTACTTCTCTTCAATCTGCTGTTTTTGATATTCCGTCACGGTAACCAACTTCTCTTCTGTTACCCATTGTGGTCGCAAGACGGTCTTTTCGACAGTTTGGCAATGACCACATTGAGTGTCGCCGCAATTCGTGCAGTTCTTGCTGCCTCCGGAATTACAGCTCTTGCAAGGTTGAGCACAGCTCGGCCTGCAATTGTGACCTGCCATTGCAGGGGTTGCTACCGCTGCAATGCAAGTCAAAACCAGGAACCGCCCAAGCGGTCCCAACAAACGCATTTTCATGTTTATCTCCTCCATTTTGGAAAAAAAGACTCCTACCACAAATGTGATAAGAAAAGATTCGTCGTCACCAAACGCAAGTAACAAACGAAGAATAGGAGGTATAGGAGATATACAAAAGGGAAACTGGATGCAATGGTAAATAAACTGAATGCGTATCTATAAGGGGATATTTTTGAATTAGTGGAAATCCACTTCTGGGCTCTATGTGTGTATAGGAGAGAAAAGGGTGATTACCAGCGGATATAGGCAACTGAAAAAAATCCAAAAGGCCCGAATGCGCACATATGGACAGATTTTCGATGGAATTACGTTTTTTCGTAATGCAAGAAGTTTCAAGGGTCGATAAGTGGAAATGGACAGGTTTCACGGGGGACGTGCGCAGAATACGAATCTGCATAAAACTACCTGACCAGGCAGACTGAGGAGCAGGCGATCTTTCCGGATTGCAGTTTAGCTTTCAACAGACTGCCTCCAGATGAGTTGGGAACTCAGCAGGAGCTAGGCAAGATGCGATTAATCTGTTTGCGAATTATACTATTTGCTTTTTTTTCCGGGATTATCATCAGTCCTGAATCTGCCAGAGCCGGGTGGCCCTGGGGCAAGCGGGATACAAGTGGTCTGAAAAAACATTCTCCTGAATGGTGGGAGTACACGGGCTCGCTTCCTGTTGGATCCCGTCAGGTTTATCGACATGGAAAGCTTTGGCCACCTCGCCCGCGTCCGACTGATCCGCAGCAGACTTTTGCTCAGCAGTTTCATTCTGCACATTTCTGGCCAACACCATATGTGGAAAATGATCGCAATATCATCAAAGTATTTGAGGCTGTTCAAATCAACCAGGGGTGGAAGAACGTCTCGACACTTTATGGCTATCATTTCGATCCAGAATCTCACCATTTGACAAAATCAGGCCGCGAGCATGTACTCTGGGTTGTGCAGAATCCAGCAAGACGCCAGCACTCGATACACGTGCAGGCTTCTACAGAAAGAAGCATTAACACTATGCGTGTTGCCAGTGTCAATAATTACATTGCAGAATTAAGTGACCAGATCGGCCGGCCTCTGAATGTGTTACTTGATGTGACATCACCGGTAACTCGCCCAGCAGTAGAAGTAGAGCTTTACCAGAAGGCGTGGATTGACGGGATGGCTTCACCACATATTTCGCTTAAAACTTCAAATAGTGGTGGTTCCGGGCAATAAGAACGAAGGCATCCCAGCTTGAGGTTTTCTTCAATATTTGAGTAATTACCTCAACAATCTGAATAGATTTGAGTAATTGTGCAGAAGGTGCCGATTAGAGAAAGGATTGCCTTCGCCTGGTGATCTTTTCTCTATGCCGGGCCTTTTGGGATGGTTTCTACGCGGGCACCCTCGCGCAAAGGATTGCGAAGATGGGAATGCAGAATAATTCATATTGTAATTTGTTGGGAACACTGGTTCTCATTGCCTGTAGTGGCTGTGCAGGGGCAGGACCACTGGCGTGGTTTTCGCAGAAGCCTCTCACTCCACAGGAAGAAGCAGTTAATAAACTGGTTTCCTCAAAACAAAGTATGTTGAGTGCGGGAAAGAATAGTGACCGATTGCCTCCCGCAGCAGTTTTACCCGAAAGTGTTCCTAAGACCGAAAAGGACCTGAAGAATCCTGCGCAACTTCACTTGTATTACGCCAGGCTTCAAGAGCAGTTAGGGCATTTGACAGAAGCTAAAACTTTTTATGAAAAAGTGATCACTAAGGAACCTCAATCGATTGAAGCTAATATTGGGCTGGGACGTCTGGAAGCTTTGGCCGGACATAATGCGCAGGCAGAGCAGCGATTTCTAAAGGCAATTGAAATTGACCCTGCCTCTTCCGAGGCCTTCTTTGCTTATGGAAAGTTTCTTGCAGGACAAAAGCGATATACAGAAGCAATTGTTGAAATGCAGAAAGCAGTCCGGAAAAAGCCTGATACCAAATACAAATTTGAAATTGGGCTGACTCTCGCACGTTCCGGTCAATATGAACAGGCTGCTCTTGCACTTTCAGAACTCGTTGGTCAGGCGGAAGCCTACTATAATGTCGGGTACATTGCTCTAAAGGAACTCCATGATGTCTGTGTGGCGGAGCAGTATTTGCGAGGAGCCCTGGATGTTAATCCTGATTTGAAGCAGGCACGGTATTGGCTTGTGGAAATGAAAAGAAACCCTGGAAACATATTGCCTGCTTCCGGGACAGAACAGGTCGGTAAACAACATGTACAATATGCATTGAATTTACAGTCAGCCTCAGCTCATCATGTAGAATCTCATATTCCGACAACTGTTGTTCCGGAGACCGTCAATCCTGACAATCTCACTCCAGAGCAATGGGAGCAGTGGAAAAATCAGTCAGAGCTGCAATAATACAGGTTTGTTTAACAAATTGATATTGCCTTCTGAATGATTTAATTCCTCCATGAGCCAAAGAGTTGAAATTGGCGTTGATGTTTCCCGAGCGGTTTCGCAGATTTTAAGCGGGCAGCTGGTTGCGATCCCGACCGAAACCGTTTACGGTCTTGCAGCCGATGCGTTGAACCCTCTTGCAGTGGCCCGCATTTTTGAAGCAAAGCAGCGACCGAAATTCGATCCACTTATCGTGCATATCGCTTCTCAAGAGACTCTTGCTTTGATTGCAAAAAATGTTCCTTTAATCATTCAAAAACTGATTGATCAATTCTGGCCGGGACCACTCACCGTTGTGCTTCCCAAGCATGAATGTGTTCCGGATCTTGTGACATCAGGCTTAAGCAGTGTGGCGATTCGCATGCCTGATCACCCACTTGCATTGCAATTGATCCAGCAGTCCGAAAAGCCTCTTGCCGCTCCGTCCGCAAATCTGTTCGGCAGAACCAGCCCGACAACCGCATTACACGTTGCAGAACAATTGGAAGAACATGTTGCCTACATTCTTGATGGCGGCCCCTGCAAAGTCGGAATCGAGTCAACAATAATTGGTTTGTGTAATGATGTGCCTACTCTATTACGACCAGGTGGCATCACCATCGAGCAGATTGAAAGTCTTCTCGGTAAAGGAGCGATATCAAGTTCTTACTCTGAAAATCAATCTACCGATTCCCCGCTGGCACCCGGGCAACTCAAAGAACATTATGCACCGTTAACTCCTTTGATAATCGCGAAAAAGCCTCACCGACCAGATGGCTGCCGGCGTGTTGGTCTGTTGACCCTTCAAAAGGCCGAGTTAGATCAACAGCGTCCTGAACTTTTCTTTGAGGTAATCGAAGAGCTTTCGTCTACCGGAAATCTTACGGAAGCGGCTTCCAATTTCTTCGCTGCGATCCGCAGACTCGATGCAGAGGGGCTTGATCTGATCATCGCAACGCCATTTCCTGCTTATGGTTTGGGTTTTGCTCTTAATGACCGGCTCAGTCGTGCCGCTCGCTAGTCAAGTGTTTTCTGCGATCTTGTACAGCTGAGATGCTCGTTGGTCTGCTCTGTTATTGCCAACGGTTGACTTTTCTCTCCAATTGGAAGACAACAGTCTTTCTCACTTGTCATTCATATTCGATCTATTGGTAGTACAAAGATAAACAGCCATGGTATCACGACGGCTTTTCATAACATCCTGCGTTTCATTGTTTTGCTTAACGCTTTCTATTCCGTTAATTTTCTCTTCTTCGGGATATGCTGCTGCCCCAGAGGATAAACAAGAGAGCTTACAGCCACTCAAATACAATAATCCCGGATTGGTTGTTGATCTTGGGGTCGGTCTGTGGGCATGGCCTGTCCCATGCGATGCGGATGGCGATGGCGATCTCGACTTAATTGTTTCCTGCCCTGATAAACCTTCAAATGGAATCTGGCTCTTCGAAAATACGACCGGTTCCACCGCTAAGAATAAATTTCCCGTCTTTAAAGCAGCTCGGCGTTTAAGTCACACGGTTCATTATGTGATGCCCAGTTATGTCGATGGGAAGCTGCGAGTGCTTACGCCGGGGAAAGAACATCCAAACTTCATAAAAACCGGATTGAAGGAACAAATTTCACTTCCGATAGCCTCAAACTTTTACTGGAAGGCAAGTGATCCAAAAAAACGGGCCAAAGTCCGGCACAATCAATGGCGCTACGTTGATTACGATGGCGATGGGAAGGTGGATCTTGTAGTCGGTATCGAAGATTGGCGAGGTTATGGCTGGGATGATGCCTGGGACGAGCAGGGCATCTGGAAGAATGAAAAACTGCACGGATATGTTTTTCTGTTCCGCAATACAGGAACAACCGAACAACCGAAGTACGAAAAGCCCATCAAAATTGAAGCTGGTGGGAAGCCGGTCGATGTTTACGGTTGCCCATCGCCTAACTTCTGCGATTTTGATAACGATGGCGATCTCGATTTACTCTGCGGTGAATTCCTTGATGGATTTACTTACTTCGAAAACATCGGAACTCGAAGAAAGCCCAACTATAAAAGTAGTGTTCGTCTGAGAAGTGAAGACGGTTCAAAGCTAAGAATGAACCTGGAGATGATCGTCCCGGTGGCGATTGATTGGGATTTGGATGGTGATTTCGATTTAATCGTTGGTGATGAAGATGGACGAGTTGCGCTTGTTGAAAACACCGGTAAGTTGAACAATGACCGCAGCCCGCAATTTCTCGATCCCGTCTATTTCCAGCAGCAGGCGGATGATTTGAAATGTGGTTCGCTCGCTACCCCGGTTGGCGTTGATTGGGATAGCGATGGAGATGTTGATATCGTCTCAGGAAATACGACCGGCTTTATTGAATTGTTCGAAAATCTCAGCGGTCCCGGTGTTGAAGTCCCTCGCTGGGCGGCTCCGGTTCGATTGGAAGCTGGAGGTAAAGTCTTCCGAACGATGGCTGGCCCGAACGGCTCAATTCAAGGGCCAACTGAGGCAAAATGGGGTTACACAACTCTCAACGTTGGCGACTGGGACAGCGATGGAGATCTTGATATTGTCTACAACGATATCTGGGGGAAGGTTCGCTGGTTGGAAAATATTGGCACAAAAAAATGCCCGAAGTTGGCTGCCTCAAAGCAGATAAATATTGAGTGCAAGGGAGTTTGCCCAAAACCAAAGTGGACATGGTGGACACCCAGGAAGAATGAACTTGTCACACAGTGGCGAACTACGCCGTTGGTTGTTGATTGGAACAAAGACGGCTTGATGGATTTGGTGATGTTGGATGTCGAAGGTTATCTCTCACTTTATGAACGTACTAAAATCGAGGGGAAACTGATTTTGCTCCCGCCCAAACGCTGCTTCTACGGCGAAAACTTTTCGGTGACCGATGGCAATCACCGCATCAAAAATGCATCTGCCGGATTGTTACAATTGAATCAACGCCGGGCGGGCGGTAGTGGTCGTCGAAAGTTTTGTATTGTCGATTGGAACGGAGATGGCA
>WFOZ01000518.1 GCA_015487825.1 Planctomycetaceae bacterium | reverse complement strand
ATATTCATCAGCTTTCACTCCCTGCAACATTTCCCAAAATGCGTTCAATGGAGTTGAATTATGGCGGCTTGTTCAGAGCGATGTTCGCCAAAAAAAAAGAGAAAAAAAAGAACAAAACAAGCTCTCAGGAAGCCGGGCCGTCTGGGCCAGCTGGTGTGTTGACAACGCTTCAGGGAGGAACCGGAAAATTAAGCAAAACCCTCGCTGCAACAATGAGCGAGATTGTTCAAAAAGGCTGTGAAGTTTCGAGTCTCTCCAGAGAGAACGATAAATATGTAGTTACCTGCGAAGGAAGCAGCCAGCTGTTCGATGCGGTTGTGATGGCAGTTCCCGCTCATCGAGCCGGCAAAATTATCCAGCAATTAAATCCCGATATTTCTCAAACACTACAGGAAATCTCATTTGCTAATGTTGCTGTTGTTTGCCATGTGTACGATAAGCAGACGATTCCACAAAAATTAAACGGATTTGGTCATCTTATCCCCCGGCGCGATGGGATTCGCGCTTTGGGTTGCTTATGGACAAGTTGTATTTTTCCGAACCAGGCACCGAATGATAAAGTATTACTTCGAACAATTTACGGCGGAGCCCACGATCCCACTATTCTCAGCCTGTCGGATTCGGAACTGATCGATTTAGTGGTCGAATCTACCGCAACAACTCTGGGCTTCAGTGCCAACCCATTGCATTCATGGATCTTCCGCCATCCGGCCGGAATTGCCCAATACACGATTGGTCATAAAGAACGAGAAAAAAAAATAGAACAGTTTTGTGAAGAGCTTCCCGGACTCGCTTTCGTCGGAGCTTCTTACCGGGGCGTTGCGTTGAATCGCTGCATTCGCGATGCCTACACCATTGCACTTCGTGTACTGCTTCCATTCGACGTAAAAGCGGCATCACTTGATGAACCAGCCCTTTAGATCACCATCCTGGTAAAACCAATTGATTCATACGATCCATATTTTACGTGGGACAATTTCTATTTCGGACTATCAGGTTTTACCTGCTCATAAATTTCTGCGTGCTTTTTTGCGTCTTCCAATCGGCCAACTTTTTTATATGCATCTACCAGCCAGCCGTGAATGCGCCAGTCATCAGGAAACTTGAGCAAAGCCTGTTCCGCTTTTTGAATCCCAGTCTGAAACTGATTCGTTAATCCAAGCATATGAACCTGTCGGCCGGTTGCATCTCTGTTCCAGGGATTTATCTCCAGATAAGATTGAAGATACGTCAGGCCTTCCTCATATTCACTCAATTCATGGCATAACAAACCAAGCTGCAAAAGAGCATCTTCCTGCTGTGAGTCTATCTGCAGAGCCTTTTTCAGATATTCTTTTGCTTTAGTTTTTGAACCAAAAAGGCGTTCCATAATTCCTGATTTCACCAGTAATTGAGCATCGTCCGGGAAAATTTTGTGAAGCGGTGCCAGTTTACTAATTGCTGCCCTGGCGAGATAAACATCGTTGTCCTGCTCTGCATAAACAGCCATCAGCAATGCTTTCGCTCGATTCACCGCAGATTTCGGAATGCGTTTCTCTGCTTGGTCAAAGAGAACCAGTTTGCTGTTCTGGCTCTGTGCTGAAACAGGTGATTGTTTTTTTGGATCTCTCAGCACGCGATGATCGGTCTGCGAAGTGTGCGGAATATCGCCTCCTTTCAACGTAGGCATGTGGCATGCAATACAGGAGTCTTCAGGTCTTTGGAGCTTTCTGGACTCCTCAGGCATGCTGCATTCTGGTTGCTTATCAGAATGGCATGTCAAGCATCTGTCGCGATAAAATGTAATCCGCTGTTGCTCCTCAGGAACTGAATGAGGATCGTGGCAGGAAGTGCAATCCATTTTTCCGGCACTTTTCTGATAGCAGACAGAATCATGCATTAGCTCAACATGATTAACTGTTTCAGGCGAATTCCCGTGTAAGCCGGAACTGTTGACGAAAGTAACCCAGATGTCACTTAAGTCATCTCCGGGGCGAAAATCGTACTCACTGCGACCATATCTCAAAACCCGATCAACTTCCACGAGATGACATTGATTACACAAACTTTCTCTCTGCCGAGAGTCCATATGGGCGATCAGCAAAATGGGATCTTCTTCTGTGGAATCTTTTTTATGGCTCTTTTGCTGGTACGAAACATGATCTGCAGAAGGACCATGGCACCGCTCACAACTGATTGCAGCTTCGATCATCAACGGGGATTGAGTCTCTGACTTCTTCGCGACAGAGTCTGAAGGCAATGTCTTATTTTCTATAATCTGTTGATCAGAAACAGCGAAGCGGTTTGCGTATCCTTGAGGATCTGACGCGATTCGACCAACGTGGCACATCACGCATCTGTCATCAATCCGGCGTTCGAAATGAGAATTCTTCCTCGTATAACCGGGGGCCATATTCCATTTTTTCGATTTGGAGTACCAGGCAATCGGGGATTGAAACAGCAGTCCGTTTTTTCGCAGAATGTAGCAGCGTCCACGTTGAGCAGAGCCTATGTAGTAATCAACAGCATGATCAAGCTGATAGATTGATTTCTTTTTTTCCGTTTGCTGCTGCAACGCCGGTGCAATGGGACTCTTTCCAGCACTGGGCGAATTATCTTTATTGCTGGTGTTATGAATGGGTAGGTAGAGTTTTTCCTCACGATGAATAACTTGCCCTGCTTCTTTTTTGATTGCGATATAGGCAAATCGGTTTCTGGTGAGGAAATAAGCAGCTTCATAATTCTCAACAGTCGGTCCTGATGAGATTCTTGCCGTCGAGTGTCCCATCGGGTGCGAGGCAAAAAGTTCGACTATCTTTTTGTGGCATGCTTTACAGCTGCTACTCCCTGCAAAATGCTGATCAGGACGGGCAGGGAGCGAAGCAACTTCTATTTTTTCTGTGACCTGTTCCGTCTGTACGGGATCAGTTTTCTGAGGGGAACGATTGCATCCGGCAGAAAAGAGAATCGAACAACCTGATAAAAGACATGACATGAACCAATCAGCACGCATCATTCCAATTTATTCCTCTTTAAATTGATGGAGCATTCCCTGAGTCAGATCAATGCTCTGATCCGGTTTAACCTGGACAGATTCAGAAGTTGCAGGAAATGTCGGCCAGTGTACTGTAATTTTACATTCTCCCTGCGTGTTCCCCAAACCGAAATAGAGGCGAGGTTGATGCGTTGTGCAGTAACTGCTGCCGGCAATAAACTGCTTGACGAATTTTACATCACCGGAAACAACCTCCACAACTGCACCAATGCCATGTCTGTTTGCAGTTACTCCATTCAAGCCAATATCCAGCCAGTGCCCATCACGTTTTACATTTTCCAGCAGGGCAACTCGCTCTGCCTGGTGAACAACCAGAAGGTCCGGGTCTCCATCATTGTCAAAATCTGCTTCTCCTACAGCTCTTCCCAGGTGTCTTTCTCCAAAGTAGTCCCCCGACTGATCTGTCGTCTCCCACCAGCGGTTATTGTGGTAGGAAAACATTTGCGCGGGCATCTGCCATAAATCGCCCTTCTTCTGCCAATCATCAATATGTCCATTGGTAATGAAAATATCCATGTTTCCGTCTGCATTGAAATCATTCATGACGGTTCCAAAAGCAAGGTAGGGCACAGTAGGCTTGTGTAATTTCTGGATATGTGTCACATCACGAAAGCCGACCTCGCCCAGGTTCTGATACAACGTATTTGATTCGTTTGTAAAGTGAGTAACATACAAATCGGGAAAACCGTTTCGGTCGTAATCGCCACAGGCAATTCCCATACTGGCTTGGAAATTGCCCAGCCTGCTCATCGCGCACCCCAGAACGACTCCCTGTTCCTCGAAGTGTTTCGGGCTGGTTGCAATAAAAAGATGATTTGCAGTGACATCGTTTGATACATATATGTCGGGCAGATTATCCCGATTGAAATCTGCAATGACAACTCCCAAAGATTTTCCATCTGCAGCCTCAAGATTCCACGCTTTAACCACCGAACGAAATTTACCATTCCCCAGGTTTTCGTAACACTGGTTATCTTCTGCTTCGAGGTTTTCCGGATGACAGACTCCCGGAGTTCCATCTTCTTTTGCACACGGAACAGGGTGATGGACATCGTATTGCGTATAATTACAAACATATAAATCAAGATCACCATCTAAATCAAGATCTGCCCATGCCGCACTGGAACTCCAGTGAGCATCTCCAACTCCGGCAATCTCAGTCACATCTTCAAAAGTTCCATCTCCCAGATTTCGTAACAGCACATTGGGACCGACATTTGTTACATAGATATCATCAAAACCATCGTTATCGAAATCACCTACTGCAACTCCTTCGCCATGATACCGATCAATCAGCCCTGAATGATCCAGGACAGATTCAAATGATTTTCCCTGGAAATTTCTCAGAATCTGATCACCCTGAGGGTGTGGTTTTTCAATGAGAGGGTCTCCTCCCTGTACAAGAAACAGATCCTGATACCCGTCCCGGTCGTAATCAATCCAACCTCCGCCGCCACCGGTCGATTCGATCATAAAGGCTTTGCCATTGGCACCTGTGTCGAAAACAAAATTGATTCCCAACTCTTGTGCAACATCCTTAAACAACGGTGCTGAAAATGCTGGATTGGATTTATTATTATCCTGAACAGAAGGCTCTTTTTTATTTTCCGGCAAGCTGACAGACTCAGGCTTGGACGTTTTGTCACTGGAATCAATCTTCTCCTGAGGGGGGGATGCAGGGTTTGCCTGGCAGCCCGTCAAACAGGCAACCAGAAAAAGCAAACTAAAATATGTAAAGCGAGATTGAATCTTCATATCAACAATTATTAGAGAATGAAAATCATCTATCAGATGACCAGACAGGACCCCGCTGAGAAGATGCGGCAGGCCTCAGGGAGAGAGACAGACGAAAAACAGGCCTCCGGGAAAATCCGCGGAGACCTGTCTGTTTACATGACTGCAACTTGTTAAGTTAAAGCTTAAAATTCACCAACCACTTCACCACCAGCTCGTGTTGCAATTGCTCGCTGAACACCTCGGTCAAGGTTTTCAGAAACAAATCGAACAGAACCATCCACCAGCACACATTGTGCCCCACCTGCATGAATACTGCTGAATGAAGTGCATCGTGTATCGTCATTACCGTTGGTACCACCAGTAGTAATAAGGCCAACATCCAAGTTAATAGCATTGGTCATTGTGTTAATTGCCCCCAGTG
The DNA here is from genome assembly GCA_015487825.1 of Planctomycetaceae bacterium. Classification (GTDB taxonomy): domain Bacteria; phylum Planctomycetota; class Planctomycetia; order Planctomycetales; family Planctomycetaceae; genus Rubinisphaera. The sequence goes on along the minus strand of WFOZ01000518.1, from coordinate 1,028 downwards.
GACTAAACCAGAGACCAGGCTTGTTGATCTGACCAGGCCTGTTTTTCGGTCCTTGCCAATGATGATTTTCGAAGACAGCAACCGTATTAGACGTACCATCTACAACATCTCTCATCTTGGCAGAACCACGCCACCAGAAAACTCCCCCCAAGCTTGGTAGGTTATATGAGTTTTGATCAAATTCAATGTTAGGATGAACCCAGAATCGTTGAGAAGGTGGCACTCCCTCCTGACAATCTTTCCAGCCTGTCCAGACAAACCCCATATTTCCGACGTAGTCCGTACGAGCACCATTCATATTCCGGCTGTTACCATTCCAACCTCCACCGGAATAAACGGCAGCACCAGTGAAAATTTTAGGTTGTGGGTTGCTGGGGCACATGAGCGTAGGAATTGGTTTAATTCGAACAATACGAGCGGCAGCGTTATCCAAACCATAGCGATTTGTTGTTCCACCGGCATCGTTAAGATTCGTAAAATCAACCAAGTCGTACAAAGGAGCCTGTTCAAGATAAGGCAGGCTCATCGTGATCCATGAAACCCCCAACAGGTTTGGATTAGCACCATTACGTGTTGGTTCATAGTTCAGGGGAAAAACATTATGCACATCGTGATAGTTGTGCAATGCCAGACCAATCTGCTTCATATTGTTCTTACAGCTTGAACGTCGAGCAGCTTCACGTGCCTGCTGAACCGCAGGTAACAGCAATGCAACCAAGATGGCGATGATCGCGATGACCACCAGAAGTTCAATCAGCGTGAATGCTTTTCGCATTCTCCATGAGTTCAGCATGGCAACTCCTTAGTAAAAAGAGGACAAAAAAGATGATGACTGAAGACATTCAGCCAGTATTTACGGAATTTCAATAGTAATTACATTCTTACCATCGGCAGAAACGGTGATTGATTCATCAGTCGTTTCTTCGGAGGCATATTTTTTAGGAATAGAATCTTTGCCGGTAGTCTTTTTAGGTTGTCCCGTGCTATAATCCATCTCGGCACCTTTGCCTGCCAGAACAATTTTGTAT
>WFOZ01000517.1 GCA_015487825.1 Planctomycetaceae bacterium | reverse complement strand
GGAAGAATTCTTTTTGAAAGAACTTCTTTCCATTGCAGAGGATTATTCGGTTCCAATCCTTCCCAGAACGAAGCAGGAATTTCTACTCCAGGAACCCATCCCATACCCAGCCCGACGCCAAACTGCCAGCGGTCAGCCATGACACCTGGATCGCGCCACACATCTGCCTGGTCATAATAACCGGTGGGGTCTTCACATTGATAAAGAGGTTCGCTCAGCGAAAGAAGTGCCTGATGAATTCCTCCGGTTGAAACGATCTCAGCATTTGTGACACGCAAAGCACTGACAACAAATTCAAATGGGCGTTTGAATTTTGTCTGGTAATTAGCCGGGTCAAAAAATTCTTTATCATTCAGAATCGCCTGGTAGGTGGCAGCCAGATCTGTCTTATTTCGGCGTCTGAATTCTTTGGCAACCCGGGCAACCATTTTTTGTGACGGACGATCATTGACATAATATCGACACAGCTTGTAAGCGATAAATTCGGCGGTGCCGGGGTGCTTAACAAGCAGATCAAGAACGGCCTGCCCTTCTGCCATCGGGTTTCTCGGATTAGCGGGAATTCGAATTTTCAGAATCCTACGCGCCCCTGAAGCGTGCATTTCCGGCTTGAAGACGAATTCAATCGGTTTACTGCTATCTTGCTGGACAGTCCATCCGGTGAGAGCTTCGGCGACGGAAATGACATCGTCCTGCGTGTAATAGTTGTCGACACCCAGCGTATGCAGTTCCATCAGTTCACGGGCGTAGTTCTCGTTAAGGCCTTTCATTTTCGCAATATCAATGGCATCAAGAACCATGGAATAATCTCGTGTTTTTGCGAATTCTTTCTGGGCAACTGCCAACAGTTCTTTTTGTGGTGCTGCCCGGGAAATAAAGTTATCCAGAAAGACAAGCATCGCCGGGTGACGAGCCTGTTTATTCAGCATCGCCTTGAAGGTTCCCAATGCTTCGGCTCGAATCACATCGCGTTCAAAAGTATTCCCGTAATACCTGACGGTTCCTTTGCTGACATCAATACTGAAATGATTTCGCCAGAAGTCGCTCGCTGTTTCCCGAAGTTGGTTGTTACCGTAAACGGCAAGGAACAGCACAGCATCTTTAAGCTGCTGTCTGGGGATGTACCTTCGCCTTAACAATTCCGAACGCCTGCGTCGCTGCTCCGTGGTCAGCCGGTTGGCCAGTGAAAGTTCTTTGGGAATGATTCCAAATTTCTGGACGATCTCCTGATTGGTCATTGTGAGAGTTTCCAGCTTGGACAGATGAGCTTGAAGCTTTCGCGACTCCTGCTCCTCTCCTTTCATCTGGGCTTCGAACCATTCTTCCAGTCCAATTTTTTCGACCTGGTCGATCATCTCTTTGGTTGCGCCGAAAGCAAAACGACTTAGAACATGATGAATTTTTTCCCGTTCGCTTAGCGGTTCGTCGGGATCACGGTTCAGTATCGGGGTCGATTCCCGTGCTTCGCGACCAAATAATTCCTTCTTCCCTTCTTCTGTTTTGGTCTCCGCCTCGTCACTGAAGGCAACGCTACAGGGAGCAAACAGAAAGACGCCTAACAATGCCAGGCAGCAGGTCCAACGGTGTCGTGATAAGTCTCGCATACTCTCTCCTCTTTAACGCCCTGATTTAATTTACTTCTACCCCTCACGGACTGCTTAACCACATACCTGCGTAGCCCCTGCATCAACATGGACCTCAAGTCCGGCAGACCATGAATACGCTTTCCTTAAATTATGCACTTCTCAACGGCCCGCTCTCAACGCATCGAAACCGACCGACAGAGCCGGTTTGTCCCGACAGCCCCAAACCCAAAAAAAACTTCGTTTTGCGTTTGTGCAACGCTCAAAGACATTAACTGTTTTCTGTTGGTTCACGAGCAAATTGTTGAGATCTCACAAATGAACTTCCTCTTCCAAATCCTTCCTGTCAATCAGACTTTCCAGAACTGTTCTACTTCAAAGAAAATTAAACCACAGACGTATAATCAAGAAAAAAATAAATGAGTACTATTTGAAACTTTGCCAAGCAACAACCCGACACATACTTCCCGGAAGAGCTGTAAAAACCACTCACACCTCATACCAGTTACCGTCTGCGAGATTGCTCTACTTGCAGCAGGATTGGTTGTCTTTCCTTTTTTTATTTGAAAGGCCTCCTTCTTCGGCAGGTTGCAACGAACCGACCTACACTTTTGATGCCCGATTCATCTAACTGCTTCACACGAATTATTGTACATTTTTCCCGCAACTCTTTCTATGAATAATTATATCTTTATCTCAATATCTCTTATATTTCTTTATGTGGATGTTTTTTCACTCATTCTGACTCATTGTATCAGCATTGCAGGTTATACCATCGAAAAACAGCCTGAGCAGATTATTATGCTGATTGGAAGGGATTGTTTACCAGTTCAGCGTTTACCCAAAGCAGTCAAATCGATTCTGTTTTAATACGGCAACTCGGAAAATCTGTATTATCATTGTGCCGATTCAATTATTGGTTACGGCTGTCAAAGCGACCAGTCGCACCGGCATTCTCCAGGAAGATAGATATTCTATTTGAAGGAGAGTTCATCAGCACGTGGCAATTCCTCGAGAGAGTTCAAGCCGAACAGTTGCAGGAAGCGATCAGTCACGCAATATTGCGGCTCTTCAGATTCTTCCGAACGGCTAACCGCAACCAGCTTCCTGCGGATCAGTTGTCGTAGCGAAGCCTGCACGGTTGGCTTATCGATTTCCTGAAGTTGTTTTTTTGTCACCGGCTGTTTATACGCGATGAAAGAAAGAACTTCGGTCGCATCCTGGGATAACTTGACTTCCCGCGGACCGATACCAAAGACCAGATTGCGTTGTGTCTGGAAGTGAGACTTCAGCACAAGTTGATACCCGTCTTCGCCAAGCTGAATTTCATACGGCCTGTTTTGCGAAGTATATCGTGTGTTGATTTTCTCCACCCATTCCCGTACCGCTTCCTCTTTGGAATGTGCCCCCAATATGTTCGATAACTTGCGGGCAGAAAGTTTTTCCCCACCCACAAACAGAACCGCTTCGATAATCTGCTCTGGGGTGAAGCCCGGCTTCGCGACCGAATTTGATAACGCTTCAAACCCGGCTGTATTATTCTCATCAAGCTGCGCCGGGTCTTCCTCCGCGGTCTGTTGATCCGCAAGATCAAGTTCAGGCAGAGAATCCTCCAACGGCGGAATCAACCCCGCCTCTTCAGAAGCCTGTAATGCCTGTAAATAGGCATCTTCAATCGCCTGCTCGCTGAAGACTTCTTCAGCAGTTTCATCAGCGGGATCAAATTCGGCTTCGGAATCCATCGTGAGGTTCACCTCGTCAAACTCAGGTTCGGTTAATAAAACAGGTATAACCCAGAACAGGAATTAGAGCAAGATCGCCTTTATCACTTCACTCACTGAGCCAGTTTCGATTCGATCCAGGCGAGTAAATCCTGCTTTATTTTCTGATAGGTTTGTGCAGCTTGATCTTTCACCGCATCCAGCTCAGCCGAGTCGCCATCTGCGTGAACGAACAAATAAAACTTGATT
>WFOZ01000516.1 GCA_015487825.1 Planctomycetaceae bacterium | reverse complement strand
CGGACATGGAAAGAAAACTGAAGATTATGTTTCAGTTGATTTTCGTCAGGACGTGCAGCCCATTCTGGATCGACATTGCGTTTCGTGCCATGATGGTTCGAGTGTGCATTCGGCCGGCCTTGATTTGCGAGGCCAGGCAACCAGACATTACACAATTTCCTATGAATCGTTGCACCGTTTGTCTGATCCCCAAAGTGGACAGCATGCTGCCAAATATTTTGTGGATGAACGAGAAGCGTTGTCGTCCAAAAGTTATTTAATTGAGAAACTGACTGGAAAGGAATTTGATGCCCCGCAAACAATTACCAATGTTGGCACACCGCATCCTGTTGATTCCTCACTGAGTAAAGAAGAACTGTTGACACTAATTCGCTGGATAGATCTTGGGGCCACATTTACCGGTGGGCATACTCCAGAAAAAACCGGCGACCCTCCCCGAACCGACCTGACAGGTCTTCAGTAAACCCTGCCCCAAAGTCGTCTGAACCAGACAAGAGGTAATTTCCAACACGCGATACAATGGGCTTGCCGGCTCGTTGGATGAGCGAAAATTATTGATTAAGCAGGTAGTATAGATACTCCCGATGCGGGATATTTGAACAACCCGGTTTCGATCAATCCAATTTTTACGTTACAGGTAGTTTCATGAAAAAATATAGACTTAACATGTTCATTGTCATGGCAAGTTTAGCGATGTTAATTGGTGCGCTGGCAGATATGAAAAGCGAAAACGCCAGTGCCTCCGATACCGATGCAGCAAACCGCTCAGCACAGCAACCTGTCTGGTTGCGCAGTCGATTCGATCGTCTTACCAGTGAAGTCTGGAGATATCGCCAACCGTTCCAGCGGCGAGATCTTACGCCGGTTGCCAATAATAACCCTAATGCCGAAAAGCAACCGGAGCGAGATCGGCCGGAACGACTTGCTTTGAGTGCTGATGGAAAAAAACTGTATGTTACTCTGGCAGGCACCGAAGCAAGGCCAGGGCATGAAGTCGCTGTGCTCGATGTTGCAACTGAAAAAGTAATTAAACGAATTCCGGTTGGATCGCGACCGTATGTGCCGGTGCTTCATCCTGGGGGAAGATTTCTGGTAGTTACCAACGAATTCTCAAATTATGCAACAGTGATCGATACACATACGGATAAAGTTTCCGGTGAGATACCGGTCGATTATTACTGTCAGGGACTTGCATTTTCCCGAGATGGAAAACGAGCCTGGATTGCTAATCGATATCTGGATCAGGTTTTGGTCGTACAGTTACAGACAAAAGGGGATCGCTTCAGTGGTAGTGTTGTTGAAGTTGGTGGTTTCGATGATGAGGCATTCTACGGGAGTACTGAGCTTCCTGATGATTTGAAGCAGGAACTTGTTAATCGAGATTTGAGTGAGGATGAAATTAAAGCGGCATCTCGTTCAGGCTTTGGTGGAATCAATGCGATATTGCGGGCTCGATGCAGTCGTTGTCATGAAGCGGCAGCAGGTGGCTATATTTGTGGTGATGATCCGGTTGAGAATTTTCTGTCAGCTGTCGAAAATTCGATCGGAGGACAACCGTATGAAAGCCCTTTAATTCAAGCAGTTGTTTCAATGTCGTTGGGCGGTTTTGGTGATCAGAGTGTAACTCCGCTACAGCATGCGGGGGAAATGTTGTTTGATTCGAATGATCCTGATCTGGCAAGACTGGTTGAGTGGATTCGCAAAGCTGAAGGAGGACCCGGTATTCCGGTGGGTAACGCAGGTAGTCATCCCAAAGATGTGACACTCAGCCGTGATGGAAGGCATCTGTTTGTCGGAAATACGGGAACAATGGATGTCTCTGTTGTTGATGTTGATGCAGATCATGAAGTTGGTGCCATTTTTATCCAGAATGTTGCCAGCCATGTTTTGATTGCACCGGATAAAATAGCAGGTCGCGATCAGTTGATTACCCTGACAATGGGGAGCGGTTTTGGAGCTGCTCCGGCACGTGATCCACTAGGGGCGGAAACATGGGACCGGAATCATGCTGCGGTTCAGTTTACCGTGCTTCGCGATCCGATTACCACGGATGCATATCCAATTGAAAAACAGCATGTAATGGGGCCGTTTGAGGCTATTGATGGTACCTGGAATATCAAGATGCGCGATATTCAAAATGATGTTGTCGCTATCGATCTGTCGCGATTATCAATTCCTGCTTATACCCCCGGGATGGAAATGGATTATTTGCTTAAGGTCGGGAAATGCGAATCTCATCCCGGTTGGGTGCGGTACACTTCCGACACCGTTGAGGCGACCACGGGAGATGTAAAAGGTGATATCCCACCGGAACTGCAACGCGTGCATGGTGCATTTCCCGAGTGGGCAACGGTTGTGGAAGATCGTGTCTATCTGACAATGGCCGGAACTTTTGAAGTTGTGGAATGGAAACTTCAACCAAACGCATCTGACCCTGCTGAAAAACTTGTTCCGCTTCGTAGTTTTACGACAGGGTTGCGGCCTGTGGGAATTATTGCCGGCAAAGATAAAACACCAGCTGCTGGAAAATTATTTGTCGCAAATCAAATCGGAGAATCGATTTCGATTATCGACCTCAAAAGTGGCAAAAGCCACGAAATACGTTTACAGAAAGATGGCATCCCCCCTTTGAAGACTGATGCTGAACGAGGCGAACTGATTGTGCATACTTCGGTGTTTACCTCTGATGGTGACACTTCCTGTCTGCATTGCCACTACCGTGACACCGGAGATGGACGTGGTTGGGGAGCAGCAGAAACTGTTGGGCAGGACCGTGACGGCCATTTAACAACAGGTGGTACACTTGGGATTCCGGCGATGCGAAACACATTTGCCATTCAGCCTTACTATTTTGAAGGAACGCACCATTTATCTGAAGGGCAGGGGGCAGATATTACAGAGCCTGCCAGTTCGATTGATTTTGATCGACCGATTTGGGCGGGGGATTTTTCCAAGCTGATGTCATCTGTGCCGAAAGAGAAACGACGTGTCATGCACGAGGAACTGAAGGAGCGTGTTGAAACCCGCAGCCTGGGTGATGAGTGGTACGACCTGGAAGAACGCCGTGCGGCCTTCTTCCGACAGCAAGCCAAAAAGTACTTCGGACACGAATACGAATTGAAAGACTTTCTGCGATTCGTAGCCGCCTGGCTGGGAGACTCTAATCATCTGGTTCCCAATCCGTACGATCAGCAGCATCCTTCGATCCGTCGAGGGCAGGCGTTGTTCAATAATGCATCGGTTATGTGTTCGGTCTGTCATACTGCTCCCGAATTTACCAATAAAGATTTCAGCCTGACACATAACGACAGACGGGCATTGCCACCACTGACGACAATGACACGCCGGGATGCTTCTTATACTCTTGCCAGTGTGCGAGCGGTTGATGTGGCTAATGGCCTGACAGATTTTGAAATGGAGCCAAATGATCGCGGGCGAGTTGAAGATGTTGAAGGCTCGTTCACAACGATGCAACTACGTGGGATTTTCGATCGTCCTCCGGTTTTTCTGCATCATGCACGCACAAGATCTTTACGAGAGGTAATTTGCACACCGAAGCATCCTGCCCTGCGCCGTTACCGGCTTCCTGTTTATCAGGGAGCGGAAATTGTTCGTCCCGGACGTCGGGAAGTCGGATTTAACGAAATTACAGATCGAACACCGGATGGACCGCTCAATAAGCAGGTTCAGGCATTTGATACACACGGCGGGACTTCTCATTTGAGCACACGCCAGATTGAAGACTTGTTGAATTTCATGCTCTCAATTGAATAAATGACGGGAGTATTCATGAACTCAAAGAAGAATAACAGATAGTAACTTAAGAAATTTAGCACATCAGATGGAAACCGTAGCTACACTTTATGTGAGATAAAAGCTAACAACAGGACAGCCTTGAGAAGGCCTTATCTATGACTCGCAGCATCATAACAAACTGGATTGTATTCTGGCTCGGAACGCTGGCAGCGCTCGGCTGGGGGTGGTATTCGTACAAACAAAGTGAGAATTCACTTGCCAGCGAACAGGGCATACCTGTTTCCAACGAGGTGACCGAATCGCCTCCTGCTACTCCGGTTCCACAGGTCGCATCAGAGCATACAACAACACGACGTGAAGTTGTGATGATGGGAACATCGATGGTGTTTGTTGTCGACGCGGAGCCGCAACTGGCGGTTCTGGCAATTCAGGCAGCGACTGATCGTCTCCATCTGCTGGAATCAGAAATCAGTTCCTGGCGACCGGACAGCTCGATTTCCCGTTTGAATGCAAGAGCTGGTATCGGCCCAGTAAAGCTGGGGAAAGATGCTTTCGAGTTACTGAAAATTGCCAAGGAACTTCATAAAAAAACTGATGGCATGTTTGATGTAACCATTGGCCCGGTTTGGAATTTGTGGCCGTTTCGTGATACCACAGGGCCACTGCCGACAAAAAAACAAATTACAGACCGATTGCGACTGGTCGATTCTTCAAAGATCAAATTGAACAAGGCAGACCAGAGTGCATTTCTGCCGCTCGCGGGAATGAATGTGAATTTGGGGGCGATTGGCAAGGGATACGCTGCCCGAGTTGCGATAGAGACGATGAAAGAGATGGGAGTTGAACGGGCAGCTGTTAGTGCAGGTGGAGATTTATATTTACTCGGTCGTAAGACCGATGGGCCATGGATTGTCGGGCTGGAGCATCCTCGCTGGACCGGGCGTGTAACAGAACAATTTGTTGTTGGCGATACCGCGGTGGCGACTTCCGGGAATTCTCAACGCTATATCATCAGAAATAATCGATCGTACGGGCATATTCTCGATCCACGTACAGGACAACCCGCTGAAGGATGCCAGAGTGTTACGATCCTGACCGACGATCCTGCTCAGGCGGATGCCTTTGCGACGGCTGTTTTTGTGATGGGACCGAGTAAAGGGATGGCCTGGGTAGAAAGTCATTCAGGTATTGAAGCACTTATTATTAATCGTAACGGTGTCCCGGCTCGTTCAACTGGCTGGAATAAAATTGCAGGACCTCCTCCAGGAGCCACTGCATCCTCATCACTTCCCAAAGTGGGAACCACCGATCAGCTTGATTCCCGTACCAGGACCACACCGAAAACGAGTGCAAAAAAACTACCTGCCAGGGCAGTACAACCTGATACTGGCGAAATGCTCAAAATTCCAGCCGGCTCATTCCTTCGAGGAGAAGATAAAATTCCCACGGACCTGCCGGCGTTCCGAATTGATAAAACAGAAGTAACCAATCGGCAATATAAATTGTTCCTTAAAGCAATTGAAAAAAATCCTCGTCAGTTTTCTCATCCCGATGAACCACCTGGTAAGGATCATACACCT
>WFOZ01000515.1 GCA_015487825.1 Planctomycetaceae bacterium | reverse complement strand
TGCCGTGACGTCCAAGATTTGTGATCAATAACTCTCCTCGTTCTCCGGGGTCTACCGGCTTGAATGTTTGGGGATCGACAATTTCCGCGATACATTCGGTTTCCAGAATCAGCAGGCTGGCAGGATCTTCGACCGACTCAATCCCCAGGGAACCGATGTCCGTCATGCCCCAATGATCGAAAACTCTCGCTCCCCAGGCTTTTTCAATTCGCTGACGGATTGCAGGAATACTTCCCCCCGGTTCACCAGCCACTAATAGTGCGCGAACACTTGAATTGACTAAATCGATCCCTTCCCGCTGAGCGATTTCTGCCAGACGAAGTGCGTAAGTTGGTGTGCAGCAGATGAATGTGATTTGGTGTTCCAGAATCACTTGTAAGCGAACTTCACTGCTCATTCCGCCCGCTGCAATACTCAAATTATCGAACTGGAGCGCTCCTTCAAAGCCTGCCCAGAAGCCGATGAAAGGGCCAAACGAAAAAGGAAAACAGAGTCGATCTTGCGGCGTCAGTCCCACGATACGAAAGATTTGCACCCAGCAATTTTTTATCCATCGCCAACTGGCTGGAGTGTCGAGCCAGCGCATCGGTCTCCCGGTTGTCCCCGAAGTTTGATGCAAACGTGAATAATGAATCAGCGGATAGGTCAAATTAGTCCCGTATGGTGGATGTTCGTTCTGATCAGAAACCAGTTCCTGCTTGGTGACCGGTTCGATCTGGCGAAAATTTTCCCAGCAGGAAATTTGTTCCACCGAAATATTCTGCTGCTGGAATCGTTTCGTCCAGAATCGGTTTTTTCCATCGATCTCATTCAGCAGTCGTTTCAAATGTCTCCACTGGTGTTCCCGAATGGCAACTTTATCCATCATCTCAGGCAAGTTCTGATGAATCATGAGAGTTGTTTTCTTCTTTTATAAAATCGGGAAGTTGAGTCCGGCCGGGACTGCCAGAATGTGGCCGGTATGTTATCAAAGATGCAGAAATAGAAAAACTCTTTGAGTCCGACTGGTGGGTTTCTGACATTGATTATTGGAGCCATTTGTTACACATTTGAGGATTATTTCAATTCTTGCGATTGGTTGCGGGCGAGAAACGCTTTGATTTGAGTATTGTTGAAAATTCTCTTCTCCCCGAAGAACTTTCTCCCGGCGCTTCGGTCATTCTGAAGCTAGGTTGAAGTGCAGACTATCCGAAATATGTACTGTTTTAAGCGAATTGGCTCATTTTTCTTCGGGTCGATTGAATTTTATGGTTCAATAAAGGCAGAGAAACAGATTCAGGTTGAGAAAGCAACTCAATGGCAAAATATCTTGTGACAGGTGGAGCAGGTTTTATTGGTTCGCACATTGCGACCCGTCTTGTCGAACAGGGCGAGCAGGTACGTGTGCTTGATAACCTTTCGACCGGACACAGGGACAATCTTTCTCATCTTGCTGGAGAGTTTGAATTTCTTCAGGGGGATGTTCGCGATCCGGCTGCAGTTGCCAAGGCGGTTGCAGGGACTGAAGTTGTCTTTCACCAGGCGGCATTGGCATCGGTACCGTTGAGTATCGAAAAACCTGCGGAAGTTCATGATGTTTGTGCGACCGGTACGTTGAATGTTCTCGATGCAGCTCGGAATTCAGGTGTTCGTCGGGTTGTGTATGCGGCATCCAGTAGTGCCTACGGCGACCGTCCCGAAATGCCCAAATTGGAAAATCATGTTCCTCAAACACTTTCGCCTTATGCGGCTTCTAAACTTGCTGGTGAATTATACTGTGAATCCTTTTCGCATTGTTACGATCTGGAAACAGTCCGTCTGCGTTATTTCAATGTTTTCGGCCCGAGGCAAGACCCGAAGAGTCCGTACTCCGCGGTGATTCCGATTTTTGTCACTGCTTTACTTGAAGGCAGGCGGCCGATGTTTTTTGGAGATGGTGAGCAATCTCGAGATTTTGTGTATGTTGGAAATGTCGTGCAGGCGAATCTACTGGCTGCAAAATCTCCTGTCGCTTCCGGCCATGTATACAATGTTGCGACAGCCGAGCGTGTTAGTGTTGCGGAAATGCTGAAACAGATTTGTGAGATACTTGAACTTCCATATAATCCGGAAATAGCACCACCTCGAGCAGGAGACGTTCTACATTCCTGGGCAGATATTTCTGTCACAAAACAGGAGCTTGGATACGAACCAGCCGTCAGTTTTTCTGATGGATTACGAATAACAGTCGAAGCATATGCAAAGCAACTTTCCACTAATTGTTGCAGTTGAAATAGATGGATACCAATAGTTAACCGCAATTGCGGCCCGTGCGATCAACATTAAATCGAGTTCATTAAATACTTGGCGAGAACAGTAACGTGAATTTCCAGCTCAATAAATCGAACAATACGGCTCCCGCTGCAGGGAACCCATTACTTAATTCGTCAGAACCGGCAATTGATCTTGTTCAGCTTGCACTGCGGAACATTTTCCTGCTGATGCTTGCCGGCATTATCGGGGGAGCGATGGGCGTTGGTGTCTATAAATTGCTTGGCCCCAAGTATGTTGCAGAGTCCAAGATTCTGGTTAAGCTGAAAAATCCAATGCCGATTCAAACAGATGGCAAGCAGATCGTTGTTGGAGAGCGTTCTGCCCATGTTGAAATTATTCGCAGCCCCAGAGTAGTCGAACGTGCCGTTCGTGATTCCAATCTGGGTGAACTGCCCAGTCTGGCAGGTAGTGATGACCCCGGGCAGGATATTGTCGAAGGCTTGAAGATCACCCGGGTTGCCGGAGAGGATCATCATCAGCTTAATATCCTGGGACTGCAGTATACTTCGAAGAAAAAGGAGGATGCCAAGATTATCCTCAATGCAGTCATCAAGGCTTACGATGAATATCTTAAGGATGATGCCAAGGATAATTACAACGAACTTTCACTCTTGCTGAGGAAAATTAATGAGGAACTGAAACCTCGATTACAGGAGAAAATTGATGAATACCAGAAATTCCGTGAGACAGCTCCTCTGATCTGGAAAGCCCCCCCCGGTGCAGATGCAGGGCCTAACGATGTTATGAATATCCATCAGCAGCGAGTGCAGGCCATTGCCACAGAAAGAGTAAAAGTTGAGCTTCTCAGACAGGAAGTCGCATCGCGAGTTTATACGTTGAATGATGCGATTAAACGTGGGGAATCTCGCGAAGCGTTACTGCTTTTGGTAAAAACTTTCCTGCAGAAAGATCAGCAGTCAAACACTCAGACCGTAGTGACCGGCGAGTCACAGAAACAGCAACTCGACAGTCAGTTGCTGCCTCTTATTCTGGAAGAGCAACAACTGCTGGAACGCTTTGATGTCCATCATCCCAGTGTGAAAAATGTACGCGAACGAATGGTGCGGGTTGAAAATTATTATCGTCTACAGGGAGTGGAGTTGCCAACACTTGAAAAAAGTGAAGATGGAACAGATAAGCCAGTCGCTGTAGACCCGGTGCAGACTTACTTGACAGCGTTAAGTCAGCAGGAACAGGTGTTGACAAACCGTTTGGAGGAACTGGAAAAACTATTTCAGGCTTCAACGCAAAAAGCAAAAGACTTCTCTCGCTTTGAAGCAGAAGATCAAATCCTCAGCGACGAGTTGAAGCGGATTAAATCAATCCATGATATTGTCGTGAATCGAATTGAAGAGCTGACACTGGTACGAGACAAAGGTTACAACCTTCAACAGATTTCCCCGGCACGTGCAGAAAGTGATATTAAGCGAATCATTAAAATACTGGGCGGCTGTCTCATTTTCGTAGTCAGTTCAGCCTACGGGCTACTGTTCCTGCGGGAAATGAGAGATACTTCTTTGAGGTCTTTGACAGACTTGCAAAATCTGACATCGGTACCAATTCTGGGAGCGTTACCGGCAATAGGTAATCCGACAAAGAATCTGGAAGCGGCCCGGCAAACCGGTCTGGCACCAATGTTGTACTATTACCATGACCCAGGTTCCCCCGAAGCCGAAGCGTGCCGTTCGGTTCGCTCGACATTCTTTGTTCGAACCGGCGATGCCAATGCACGGATCGTGCAGTTTACCAGTGCAGAGCCTGGAGATGGGAAGACAACCTGTATCGCCAACCTGGCTATTTCAATTGCACAGGCAGGTAAGAAAGTCCTGTTGATTGATGCCGACTTACGACGACCGATGGTGCATCGTCTGTTCGGGTTACGCGAAGAAGTCGGTTTGAGCGAAACTCTGACCGGGGAAGTTGATTTGAAGGACGCTGTCCAAAGAACCTATATCGAAAATCTTACCATTCTCACCGCAGGGGTAATTCCACCCAAACCGGCGGAACTACTCTCCTCAGCGAAGTTGCACTATCTGCTGGGAGAAGCAGCTCGAGAATACGATTTTGTTCTGATCGACTCACCACCTGTACTGGCTGTTTCCGACCCATTCATTCTGGCACAGTCTGTTGATGCGGTTATGCTTGTTGTTCGGATGCACAAAAACCGCAGACCGTCAATCAAACGAGCTCTGGAACAATTCGAATCTCACGAAATCGACCTGCTTGGAACAATTGCCAACGGTATGCAGGGCAAATCTGGAGAGTACCTTTACAAAGGTGGTTACGCCGGGGGATACAGCAAAAATCCTCTGGCCCCCAAAGAGGCAGAATTGGCTAAAACGCCTTAACGACTCTCAGGGAAAGGATTACAGGGAACATCTCTGGAATTTGCTGCCGATAACGGTACCGAACGGTATACTGATCCTGGAACCTCTCTGCGAATTGCAACATGTTGTGAGAAAACATGTTACATTCGCGGAGAGGTTTTTTGCATTGAACCTGATACATTATTGCAAGTTACAATTCTGTTACTCTGTTCGCGGAACGTCCGGAAAGTTAAACTACACCGCAGGAGCAGTTCGAAAATCGAGCGAACTGGCTATACTTTGAGTGCCTGGAAAAGAAAACAGCGGGATAAATCTCTGTTGTACACTCTTTTTATCAGGTTTGGTTTGATTCTTCTGGAGATTGAAACGTGGATTGGGATTCCCTGATATCGGTGACGAGTGGTTGGCTCGACGGGAGCGGTCCGCAAAGCGATATCGTCATATCCAGCAGGATTCGCCTGGCTCGGAATCTGGCACAATTTCCTTTCCTTTCACGAGCGGATGATTTCGAGCGAACAGAAATAGAGAATCTGCTTCGAGAGGCTGCTTCTAATAATCTGACAGAATCTGAAGAGAACACGGCAGAACCAACCGGTCTCAATTACAGCGATTTGCAGTATATCAATGTGGAAGAGATTTCGAATATTGACCGTCAGTTTCTGATGGAAAGGCAGTTGATCTCTCGAGAGTTATCTGATGCTAACGGCTCTCGCGGTGTTGTTATAGCAGATCGTCAGCGAACCAGTCTGATGATTAATGAGGAAGATCATATTCGCATGCAGGTACTGCGTAGCGGTTTCAGTCTTGATGAATGCTGGGCTGAAATCAATCAGGTCGATGATGCGATCGAGAATGAAGTTTCCTACGCGTTCCACGAACAATTCGGCTATTTAACGGCCTGCCCGACAAATGTGGGCACGGGAATTCGTGTTAGTGTAATGCTGCACCTGCCAGCTCTGGTTCAAACACGGGAAATCAAAAAAGTTTTCCATTCCATGCAGAAAATGAATCTGGCTGTCCGGGGGCTTTATGGCGAAGGCTCACAGGCAATGGGAGACTACTATCAGATTTCCAACCAAATTACGTTGGGAAAAAGCGAGTCTCAAATTATCGACATGATTAAAGGGGAAGTTCCTCATATCATCGATTACGAACGCCGTGCCCGCGAAGCACTGATGGCAGAAAATAAACAAAAACTGCACGATCAGGTTTCACGAGCCTATGGCATCTTGCGAAATGCCCAGACAATCAGCTCAGAAGAAACATTGCATCTGCTTTCAAGTTTGCGAATGGGCGTTAATCTTGAATTGATTACCGTGCCTCAGATACCACTCGCCAACGAAATTCTGATTTACACGCAACCAGCTCACCTGCAAAAAAAATACAACAAGGAAATGAACTCTCAGGAACGAAATTCCCACCGTGCTGATTACCTGCGTGAAAGACTGACCGATGCAGAAATCGGCCAAAGCGATTCATAATCGAATAAAGAACTTCCTGCGATACATCCAGAACAAAATCAGCCAGAAGAAAGCTGCAACCATCGTGTACTGAATGATTTGCCCTTCCCAGCCTTTAAACCATGCATCGGGAAGATGTGTATGAAACAGCTTGATTGTCCAGCCCCGGATCAGGTGTTCCATCGAATAAATGGTCAGCGGATTCAAGCCAACCACAACCAGCGGAAACGCCCAGAAGCGAATCCCGATCACATCGATAATCAGATAGAACACCATCAGCGCCCAAATCACATAAGCACCACTGAATAACACCCAGGAAGGTGTCCAGATTTTTTTGATGATTGGAACAGCTCCCGTTTCGCTTAAAAGCAGTCCCAGCCCCAAACAGACCGCCCCACCAACAAGAAGGCGAAAAACTTTGTTCCAGGAAGTGAATGCATCGTTATTGAGCAACTGACCACACATCACTCCCAACAGCATCGTGACAAAAGAAGGGATGAAATTGAATGTGGAATAGCCACCCGGATTGTTCACAAATGGTTCAGGTCGATCGAATAAATTCAGGAACCAGCGATTCCATTCAGAGAAAACATTATCATTAAACGCCCACGGATCCGGCCCCGGTGCGAATTGATAAAAAGCCCCAATTGTTGCAGCAAGAACAATCACACCAACAACAACCTGCGTGATAAATTTGCGTCCAACCATAAAAAACAGAAAGCCATATCCCAGGCCGATCTGCCCAACGACATCAATAAACGTCCAGTTTGTCTGCTCCTTACCGTTGGATCGCAGGAAAATGCAAAGCAACACCAGTAGTAAAGCTCTCCACCACGCATGGCCAAGCCGACGGATGTAGCTGTCGCCCCGCTTGGCTCGCTTGCTGTAAGAAAACGGCATCGAAACCCCGACCATAAACATGAACGCGGGCTGAATCATATCCCAGGGAGAAACGCCGAAGGTGTTGAATTGGCTGACCCAGTGTGGATGCGAAACATAAAAAACATAAGGCTCCAGAAATTCACCGCCCGGTTGTCTGGAGGCTTGCACAATTCCAAAACCGGAAGTAGCCAGGATAATCATCACCAGGCCACGATAGGCATCAAGCGAATATAAACGCTTCGATTTTGTTTTCTTCAATGTCATCGTGGCTAGTCCTGTATGGTCTATCGATTGAAAAATAGCAACTCTTTGTCGCATTCACTTTATCGGAAGCAGAAACCAGATTCAATCTTGTTATTCAGTATTCATTAAGCAGCAAAAGTATGAGCTACTTCGTTGCTCGATGAACATATTCCACGAGCAGATTGACAACCTCTTCGCGAGTTTTCTCTGAATTATCGATTATGATTGCATCTCCGGCCGGTTTCAACGGGGCAGCTTTGCGTGTTTGATCACGTTCATCCCGCTGTTGAATCTCCTCAAGTATCATTTCCTTACTGAGCTTTGGATTCTGTTCACACAAATCATTCCAGCGTCGTTCCGCTCGAACTTCTGCTGATGCAGTCAGGAAAAATTTGCATTCCGCCTGTGGAAACACGACTGTCCCCTGATCTCGGCCTTCAGAAACAAGCGAGTATTCGCCGGCCAGTTTTCTTTGTTGCTCGACAAGAACTTCACGAACGGCGGGAAGCGTCGCAATCACCGAAGCAGACTGACTGACTTCATCGCTGCGCAATTCATCGCCCGGGTCATCACCATCGATCAGTAAACGATTCCCCGAAAACTCAAAGTGAATCTGCTGAGCCTGTTGCACAACTTGCGGTTCATCATCGAAAGCAGCCCCATTTTGCAGGCATCGCCACGCAACCGCCCGGTACATCGCACCGGTATCGAGAAACGGAAGCTCGAGCCGTGAGGCAAGCAACCGGGCCGCTGTACTCTTCCCGGTTCCCGCAGGACCATCGATGGTAATAATCAATCGTTTCATTGAAGCACCGGCTCAACTACAACTGTCGTATCATTGATACCGCAGGATGGCGCGACTGCACTCATCAAATACGGTTTCTATTTCGCGAACTTAGCGCCGCATGATAACAGTTTCAACTTTTCTCCGCTATTGAATGCAACCCGGCACTCGAAGATAAGTGCAGGGATACCTTTTATTGAAACACGATGCTTGGTCGATGCCGAGGCAATTTGCTGCTGGAATCTTCAGGCAACCTGGGGCAACTGCGAGATAATATTTTCTACATCTGCCGCACTGACAAAACGGTAACGTGGTTTGCGAGGATGAGATTCTATTCGATGCGCAATCATTGAAAACTGGGATTCTGATATCCAGCAGATAAGCCAGTCATGTTCGCCGGAAACATCAGCTTTTCTGATTAACGAAACGATTTGCTCCTCTGTAATTCCAAGGTGAGACAATTCTGTGAGTAATAATGAATTTGAATTACCCGTTTCAGGAAGTGATAAGAAAGGCGTAACTGAATGGCATTCTGCTATCAGAAGGTGGCCGTTCATTTGAGTCGATTTGTATTGAAGATGATGCCGCGGCGAGGAACTGCTCTCCTGATAACCGGGAGGGATCAGATGTTGGTTTTGAAACAGGTACTCTCGCCGATTTTCGATAATCACAGAAACCAGCTCAGTTGTAATTGCCGGGACTGTTGTGCGGACAGCCACAGGGTCCGATATACGGATCGGAGCAGACTTCATTTCAGTCCGCACGGCGGTTCCCGTGTTTATTGGATTTTCGGAATGAATCTCCTGATACAGAACCGTTTCCAGTAACCGCCGCTGAAATTCTTCCGTATTGAAAATACCGTCTTCCCACACCAGGGGTTCGCCACGTGAAAGATGAAAACTCGGCAGACAACTTCGATGTTCCTTCGCAGATTTTTTTTCAAGATAACGCTGCCTGGCGATCGTGTATTCTGTAAAGCCCGGATAGCGGTCGATAATTTCGCCACGACAATCGCAATGAAAAACAGCCTTGCCATCCCAGCGATGCTGATTGGAAAGAACGAGAATCACCGTTTCCTTCTGACTTCGCCGTTCGTTCGTTCTATTTTTACCGATGTGAGAATCCGGCTGCCCCAAAACAAGCCAGTGATGCGGGAACTCTGGACGATTCGCCAGAGTCGCTCCCACGATACAGGGCAGCCCCGCCACTCCACTCGCCTGCCAGTAGCCATATTGTGTCAGCAGCCATTTCAGACTCTCCGGAAAGGTGACACCCAACCGCTGCTCTGCCCGAAAAATAGCTTCAAGTTTTTCCGGATTATGTCCACGAAACCAAATCGCGTGCTCGCGAACATATTTTTCATAATCTGCTGAGTTCATACTTTTTTTA
>WFOZ01000514.1 GCA_015487825.1 Planctomycetaceae bacterium | reverse complement strand
TGTGAGCAATTGACAATACGGCTGGTGACAATTTGCCCCAGATGCAATGAGATTTCCTGTTCTGGGGGCAGATTGTGCGAAAGTTTTCTGGATATTCACACCTTTATAATAGCAATCTGTCTCCAGCCACCCTCCGCTGAGTAGTTGCGTATTGAATATGGCTTTCAGCCAATACGTGTATCTGATCCTTTTTCCTGGGGCGATGCCCCAGGCTATGATGGGATTGGCCTTCAGCCAATAAGAAAAAGTATTGAAATTACTGGCAAATAGAATCCGGTAACGATTGTCTTCTGGAGCTAAAAATAAGTGCTAAATCATGATTTCTGTCTGAAGACAGTCGACTGAATAGCTACAACTCAAATAGACATACTTCACCGTGAATCCAGGATGGGAATATTTGCATCGAACCATAGGTTAGCTAATGCAGATTGTAGAGATTATTCTCGACAGTGGACGTAGGTAGATGCTGTTTCACCACGAAATTTCAGGGTTTTCCCTTGCGCGTTTCTAAATTGCAACCTATCTTTTCTAGTCTTCTTCGGGGTTCTTTTCATTTGTTTTCCCCCCCGATGTAAGTGCTTCATACTGGATGACTTGCATCAAAAACAAATATTGGGGCTGTACGATAGTCGGTAGGGAATTGACTATTAGCAGTATGGAAAATATGACTTTTAGTTAACAACAATCAGGGATTATTTATGAACACAGCTACTGTAACACTCCCCCCAAGCGATATTTTATCTTTGGAACAGAGGATTGAAGAATTGGAGAAGCAGTGCAGCAATGCCCCTGATGCGAATTCGATCAGCATGGTTGTATTCAGTGGGGAGCTCGACAAACTTCTGGCGGCCTTTGTGATTGCAACCGGAGCAGCAGCTTGCGGGATGAATGTCTCGATGTTCTTTACGTTCTGGGCAACCGCGGGATTGAAAAAGAGTGGGCCGCAAGCCAAAGGAAAGAGCGTTATCGAAAAAATGTTTGGTTGGATGCTGCCAGGTGGTTTCCACAAACGAAAGCTTTCCCAGATGGACATGATGGGCATGGGGCGTATGTTGATGAGTCGTGAGATGGCAAAAAAACAAGTACCCAGCTTGCCGGAATTAATACAAATAGCAGAAGACCTTGAAGTGAGTATTGACGTTTGTGAAATGTCAATGTCGTTGATGGGAATTCGCTCGGAAGAGTTGATCGATTATCCCAGTATGAATTACTGCGGCGTAGCCCGATTTATCGAACAGTCTTCCTCTTCCAACACCACATTATTTATTTAAAGGAGAATAATCAAATGATTACAGAAGAACGAGAAATTGATCTTACTGGTTTGAAATGTCCGATGCCGATTGTGCAGCTCAATAGGTTGATGAAGCAGCTTGAAGGAGGCGATGAATTCACTGCTGTGGCTGACGATCCAGCATTCTGTTTGGATGTTGAAGCATGGTGCAACAAAACAGGTAACGAACTATTACGATTCGAAAATTCTGAAAAACGACTCGTTGCTGTGATTAAAAAAAAGGCCTAAAGAAAGCCACGAAAAATGAGTATTCCTTTCGAATCTTTAACGAAGTTAGAGCGGTGCATCGAGTCTTTTGATTCATCGGTTGCGGAGGAATTACGCAATGCGCTGCAGCATATCCGCAGGCATCTGGCGGTGGCTGAAGCGGAGGCAGAGAAACTATCCAAAGCACAGGCGGAAGCGATTGTTCATTCAGCTGAAGTGATTTACGAATTGGAGGAAACAAAAGAGCAGCTCGAAATTGCAACCGCATCTGCTGAGGCGAGTAATGTTGCCAAGAGTCAGTTTCTGGCCAATATGAGTCACGAAATACGCACGCCACTCAACGGCGTATTGGGGTTTACGGATATTTTGATTGATCAGGATGATAAATTGAGCCGAGAGGAGCGTCTCGATTTTCTCTCCTGTATTCAAACCAGCGGCAAACATCTGCTTTCGGTTATTAACGATATTCTCGACCTTTCCAAAATAGAATCGGAGAATATTGAGCTGGAATATCTCGACTATTCCCCTCATGCCCTCATTGCGGAAGTGATTAGTCTGTTACGCGCCAAGGCGCAGGAGAAAGGATTACGATTCGAATCGCAGTGGAGCGGTCCGCTTCCTGAAACGATCAAAACAGATCCAACACGTTTACGGCAATTGCTTGTGAATGTAGTCGGGAACGCGATTAAATTTACTGATCAGGGTGAAGTTCATCTGGCAGCCAGGATTGATCAGTCTGATGACCATGCCAAGCTTGTAATTGATATTACAGATACGGGCACGGGGATTCCTGAAGATAAACTACAGACGATTTTCGAGGCATTTCAGCAGGCTGACAACAGCATCACTCGCCAGTTCGGCGGTACCGGCCTGGGCCTTTCAATCAGTAAACAATTAGCTGTTGCAATGGGTGGTGATGTTACTGTGCAAAGTTCACAGGGGAAAGGAAGTACTTTTACCATTACCATTGATGTCGGTTCTCTTGAAGGAACACGTTTGCTTGATGCACCACAGGCTGATGGTGTTGCCAGTCGTAAAATAAACCAGAATAAAGTCAACAGTGATGCTCCCTCCAACAAACTGTCATCCTCTACCCGTGTTTTGCTTGTTGAAGATGGTGATATTAACAGGAAGTTAATCAGTGTACTTCTTTCCCGGGAAGGTGTTACAAAAATAGATATGGCAGAGAACGGGGAGATTGGTTTCCACAAAGCACGTGAGAATGAATATGGCATCATCTTGATGGATATGCAGATGCCTGTCATGGATGGGTACACCGCGACGAGAAAAATTCGTGATAGTGGAATCGAAACTCCCATTATAGCATTAACGGCTCATGCGATGAAAGGAGACATTGATAAATGTCTGGAGGCTGGATGTACTGCTTACCTTTCCAAACCGATTGATGATGAGAAATTATTTGAGCAGATAAATATTCTTACTGGTGCAAGCAGAGCCAGGAGAATTGTTCCAGCT
Source organism: Planctomycetaceae bacterium (assembly GCA_015487825.1). Lineage (GTDB taxonomy): Bacteria > Planctomycetota > Planctomycetia > Planctomycetales > Planctomycetaceae > Rubinisphaera. The sequence goes on along the minus strand of WFOZ01000514.1, from coordinate 5,490 downwards.
GAGGAAATGATTGAAACAACGCTTCCGATTCATAACGAAGTGTTTCTGGAAATTGTCCGGGACTTCGGTGACTTGCTTGATCGACTGATGGCCGAGTTACACATTAAAGTTGAGCACCAGGACCGTGACCGTATCAAACAGATTGCTCACGATATTGCAGGCACGGCAGGGGGAGCAGGATTTGGTGAGTTTACAGAACCTGCTCAATATCTGGAATCTATCGCCCTCACGGCAGAGATTACATCAGTTGAAAAAGCAGTCGAAACATTGCAACACATAGCTGATCGTGTCTGTATTCCCGAGCTCTCAACATAAATGAGTTCTGGGGCTGTTCGCTTCTTCATTAAATGATAATACCCGCATAACCGTATCCCATTGCCAAATCATTCATTGGTAAATGGTGTCTTTTTGAAACAGAGGTCCAAAAACAGAGCTAGTTTTATAGACGAACAGACTTAATTATCGGGGAAGTCGGAAAATGCCGTCGGAAATTTATTTCAAAAAAGCTGTTGAAGCCAGTGTGGATATGATTTTCATCACGGATCCCAAAGGGAGAATCCAGTATGCCAATCCTGCCTTCTGCATAAACACAGGTTGGACTGTGGAAGAAGTCCTTGGAAGAACTCCTCGTTTTCTAAAAAGTAGCAGGACTTCTCAAGTCGTATATCGAGAAATGCTGAATTCCCTTCAAGCAGGAGTTGCCTGGACCGGGCGTATGATTCAGCAGAAAAAGGAAGCTCCCTCTTCGTCACTACCCGTATTGGGGCAAGTCACAAAACCTGATCTCGAAGATTTCTGGGTGCATGTAACGGTTTCCCCATTCCAAAATGAACAGGGGGATTCGGTTGCGTATATTGTCTCCGGACAGGATATCTCCGAAGAGGTCCGCTTGGAGCAAAACTTTAAAAGAGATCGGGATGATGCAACTGCTCGGGCTGCGATAGCACAGATATTACAGGAACAACGCTCGATCGAGGAGCGGTTACGAGAGTCTCTGGAATTATTACTCAATCTTGAAGGGATGGAAATCCAGAACAAAGGGGGGATTTTTACGACGTCTCCCGATCAGGAATATCTCGATTTATTTGTAACACAAGGGACATTTTCTCAGGAGTTCATGGAAAAAGAACGGACTATTCCTAAAGGATTTTGTCTTTGTGGACGAGCTGCGGTCTCCGGGGAGATGATTATCTCCGATGATTGTTTTTGCGATCCGCGTCACGACCAGGTATTTGAAGGGATGGTTGCCCATGGACACTATATCGTTCCTTTAATGCACGGTGACGCTCCACAGGGAATTCTGTTTCTTTATACCGATCCTTACCCCGTCCGGGATTCTAACCGCATCGAACAGTTGCAGGTAATCGGCGAATTAATGGGTGCAGCGATTGCCAATGATCGATTAGCACAGCGCCTGGGGTGCGAAAAGGAAAGAGCTGAGGCAAGCAATATTGCCAAGAGTCAGTTTCTGGCCAATATGAGTCATGAAATCCGTACGCCACTTAATGGCGTGTTGGGCTTCACCAATATTTTAATGGAACAGGGTGAGAATTTAAGCTGGGAAGAGCGATTCGATTATCTCTCATGCATTCAAACTAGCGGCAATCATTTACTTTCAGTCATTAACGATATTCTCGATCTTTCTAAAATCGAATCGGAGAATATTGAATTGGAATATCTCGACTATTCCCCTCACTCGCTCATTGGGGAAGTAATTGGTCTGTTACGCGCCAAGGCGCAGGAAAAGGGATTACGGCTCGAATCGCAATGGAGCGGCCCACTTCCAGAAACGATTAAGACTGATCCGACGCGATTGCGTCAATTGCTCATTAATCTGGTCGGAAACGCGATCAAATTCACAGACCAGGGAGAAGTTCATCTGGCTGCCAGGATTGACCAGACTGGAGATCAATTCAAACTTATTATCGATATCAGGGATACAGGTACCGGGATCCCTCTAGATAAGCAGCAAGCCATTTTCGAAGCATTTCAACAAGCCGATAACAGTATTACTCGTCAATTTGGCGGTACCGGATTAGGACTTTCCATAAGTAAACAACTAGCCATGGCGATGGGAGGTGATATTACGGTCCAAAGCACGCCGGGGGAAGGGAGTACGTTTACGGTCACGATTGATGTCGGCACTCTCGAGGGAATACGCCTGCTCAATGCGCCGCCGGCTGATGGCATCGCCAGTTCAACACACGAAAGTTCACGTACAAATAATACATCGAAAGAAAATTTATCTGGTATTCGCATTCTGCTGGTTGAGGATGGTGAGATCAATAGAAAACTGCTGCTTGCATTTTTCTCACAGACTGAGATCGGAATAGTTGACATCGCTGAGAATGGAGAAATTGGATTACAAAAGGCAACTAATAATAGTTACGACATCATTCTGATGGACATGCAGATGCCGATTATGGATGGATACACTGCAACGAAAAAAATTCGTGAACTTGGCATCGAAACACCCATCGTCGCGTTAACAGCCCATGCGATGAAAGGGGATTTAAGTAAATGTCTTGCAGCCGGATGTAGTGACTATCTTTCCAAGCCGGTCGATGAGGTTGATCTATTTAGTAAAATGATCTCACTCATAGACAATAATTGTAACAAGAAATCAGCTGAGGCTATCGAGAATACAACTAATAACATTTCAGCTGGCGACATACTCGAGTCAACATTACCCGTTCAAAATGAAGTCTTTCTGGAAATCGTGCAGGAATTCGGCGATCTACTTGTTCAGATGATGCAGGAATTGCAAGTTTCCGTTGAGAAACAGGATCGTACCCGAATCCAACAGATTGCGCATGACATTGCAGGAACAGCGGGAGGGGCCGGATTTGGTGCATTTACCGATCCTGCACGGCAACTGGAATCTATCGCATTGACGGGCGATTTTGTAGCGATCACAGATACAGTGTCAGTTCTACAGCAGCTCGCTGCACGTGTGAGTATTCCAGCACTCGTTACGTAAATCAGGGCCCAGGTATCACTGGGAAGTTCTCATCACTTAATTCATTATTAATTACTATTATCAAAACCGGTCAGAACAATGTTAAAAGCAATTACTGAAACAGAAATACCAGGCGAACAGGAATTTATTCCGCAGAACGTATGGGAAAAGGCTAATGATCATCAAGTCTCTCGGGAGCAGAAAACTTCTTCGAAACCCGATTTGACGAACATGAAGATCATGGTTGTTGATGATGTCGAGCTGAATGTAAAGCTGGCTTGTTCTCATCTATCAATTGCGGGCTACAAAAACTTTATCAAACAGAGTGATTCAACAAAGGCGCTGACGCAAATTTATCAGGAATCGCCAGATGTACTGCTCCTGGATATTATGATGCCTAAAGTCAGTGGATTGGACATTCTTGAAGCGGTGCGGGCAGATCATCACTTTTCCCATCTGCCGATTCTCATTCTTACTGCATCGACAGAGAATGAAATGAAAAACAAAGCACTGGAATTAGGTGCAACGGATTTTCTTAATAAACCGATCGATACGCAGGATTTGCTTCCCAGAGTGCGCAATGCACTGATCATGAAGATGCACCAGGACCATCTTGAGTCTCTGGTACAGGAACGGACGGCAGAACTGGAAGAAGCTCAACGGGAAGTCGTCCATTGCCTGGCCTGTGCTTCGGAGTATCGAGATAACGAAACCGGGAATCATGTCATTCGTGTGGGCAAGTATGTTGAAATTCTTGCGCGGAAACTGGGGTATGACACTCGGCAAGCTGAGATGCTTAAGCTGGCATCCACTCTGCACGATATGGGGAAAATCGGTATTCCCGATTCTATATTGCTTAAGCCGGGCAAATTAACGAATGAAGAGTTTGCACACATGAAGAACCATTGTGATTATGGTGAAGATATCTGTTCCCGAACAGGTTCATTCACACACAAAATGCTCGACACCAGTGACACAGTTGGTACCAGAATGCTGGAGGAAAGTAAATCACCACTATTGAAACTCGCCAGTTCAATTGCTGCCACCCATCATGAAAAATGGGACGGCTCGGGTTACCCCAGAGGATTAAAGGGAGAAGAAATTCCGTTGGAAGGTCGCATCGTCGCAGTCGCAGATGTCTTTGATGCCCTGAGTAGCAAAAGACCTTACAAAGATCCCTTTCCGCTCGAAAAATGTATTGCTATTCTGGAAGAGGGAAAAGGCAGCCATTTTGATGCTCATCTAGTAGATCTCTTTTTGAGCCAGATGGATTCTATTGTTATAATCCGTGACAAATATACTGATTGAAAGTAACTTTTCAGCAATGTTTGGTTATTGCAGAAATTAAGATTGTTTGTAGAGTCCGCTATTGCGGACCACCGCAGAGGCAGGAGGATCCACTGTGGTCCGCAATAGTGGACCCTACGCAAACGCTGAATAGTTACGATTGAAACAGCAATCTCTCAGCACGGCTGGTTTATTCTGATAGCCGTAACCAAACTGATATTTTTCCAAAATTTGCGAGCTGTTCGCAAACTTTCACCGTTAGTAATACAGAGGCTGCATGTCTCGCTTCAATAAAGCCTCCGTTCCAATGATCAGTTAACGTTTCCCCAGTCTTCTTCAATTTGCAGATAAGCGAAAATATACAAGGCTTAACCAATCTGCTATACCATCGGTAACAATGTTTTCGCTTCAATCCAATTTATCTGCTCTATTCTCTTGCTCATCACCGGCAGAGAATGGAAGATAGTTGCTATCGCCTGTAACAGAGCATGTTCACTGGAAGCTGGGCCTGCTGAATGAATAGGGTTCTGTTGTAACCTGAAAATTCACGGTTCTGCTCCGCAACCGCCAGCAAGATATAATTGTATAGATGTCGATTTCGCTCTTAAATATTGGAATGCTGTTTGGAGTGCTTGCTGTAGCAATCCCGGTGCTGGTGCATTTTCTAAATCGGCGGCGGTTTGATGTCGTCGAGTGGGGGGCGATGCGATTTCTTGAGTTGGGAGAAAGGACTCGTCAGCGGATCAAACTGAGTGACCTGCTTTTACTTTTACTTCGTATGGCAATGGTTGCACTTCTGGCATTTGTATTTTCCAGGCCGTTTGTGCAGGGAAATACATGGATTCGTACCTTTCATCCCGAACCGGTCGATCTGGTAATTATTATTGATGGCTCGTACAGCATGGGCTGGACGGGGGAAAACATTACCCCTCACGCCAGAGCGATTCAGGCAACTCACGAAATTCTTGACAGCTTAACTTCGGTAGATAAAGTGGCAATTATCGATGCCAGACAACGCCCTCATCTGCTTACTCCTGCACCATTGACCGATACAGCAACGGCTCGGCTGGAACTGGATAAAATAGAACAGCCGGATGGCCCTGCAAATCTTATTTCTGCGTTAAGCCATGCTTGCCAGATTCTGACGCAGTCTTACAGCACCCGACGCGATATTCTTGTTTTAACCGACAAGCAAAAACTCTCCTGGAACCTGGTGGATAAAAAACTTTGGAGCGATATGCTGC
>WFOZ01000513.1 GCA_015487825.1 Planctomycetaceae bacterium | reverse complement strand
ATCTGTCAGTGCCTGAGAAGGCAAGACAGGTTTTTGTCTAAAGTCGCTGCTGTAGTTATTAATTACAGTCAGCATTTTTTCTCCATTAGGCCCCGAATCAATCCGAAGCCGCCAGCTACCAAAATGTGACGGCGTGCCAGTAACTGAGGCAATCATTGATCCAATCTGATTCGTGAACGAAACTGTCGGTGTCTGATCTTTTTTGTATGTTACCTGCTGTCCGATCATTAATAACCCCCTGCCCCCGCTGGGCTTCCCATTAAGCTGATTTTTACATCAGCACCATTTCCTTGCCCGCTGACCGCAAGCCAATCAGCCAAAATGCCGTCCAATGCAACGGCAATCTTTTTATTGGCCGGGGCAGTGATACTTACTACAGCCGATTCAGTGCTATATGGGAATTCTTGCAGCATGTTCGAAGGCAGAGAATCTGCGAAGCTGCAATAAACTTTTAAAGTCGCAGCAACGCTTGCATCACTGTTTTCCACAAACAGAGTCAGGTTACTTAGGCCACGGACTTTAACAGGCGAGCCGACCACTGCTTCCGTCGCAGTCAGCGCAACAGGTACAGAAGCAATATCAAGCTTAGGCGGGATCAAAGTCCGCCGGTCGCTCCCCAGAATGGCACCGGTGCTCATCAAGGCACGAAGCTTTGTCGATGCTCCGACACCACCCAACTTTCCTTGTAGCGCCATCCAGTTGGCCGAAATGGATTTGACCGGATACAATACTTTACTTGAAGCTGTCACCGCCACTTCAAGGTCAGTCCCAGAAGTGTCAGTTAGGACATACATTGCTGAAGTGTTGTTCGGTTTGGTAAAATCGTTCGAAAGCAGAACACGTACATTGGCAGCTTCAGTTCCACTCAGTTCCTCAAGAAAGAGAGTCGGAGAAACAACGCCAATAATGCGCAGAATCTGACCAACATCCACATAGGTGGATGAAGTGATTGTCTGTCCAATAGTGGCATCAGTCTTTGAGCCTGCAAAGCTCTTGACCGAAGGCCGCATAAGTTGCGAAGGCATGTTTTACTCCTTTTTAGCTTTTTTAGGTTTCGGTTTTTCTTCTGCTTCAACCTTAACTTTTGGCTTTTTTGATTCCATCATAAAAGGTACAAGGACTACACCTGGTGGCGATTCGCCGCTTGCACAAAGACGAAAATATTCATCTTCAGTAAGCACCCGGCTTTTGGACTTTGCCGGCACACGAAGCCCAATTGATTCCAGAATGACCGGTTTGTCTGAATCGTTCTTGACGCAATAATTCATCTTTTCCCTCTAAGTTAAGATTTTAAGGCGGTCAGGGATTACCCGACCGCCTGTTGGTTTAGCGACGTTTCACGTGCAACACACCCAAAGCACGACCATTGACGACATCAATGGCAGCACGATGATGCAGGAACACCACCGTTTCCATGCCTGCTGTGGGGTTCAGTGCCTGCAAGAGTTTAAAGGGCACATACACATAATAATGCACACCCGTTCTCTGCGAAGCACTACCCATCAGGGCATGTTCCACACGTGCGTTTTCAGAAGCATAAACGGTTGCACCAACGATCTTCCAACCGGCTTGAGACTGGCTGAAAGGATCGTTGACGTTCGCATCGAATTTCGACAGTTTGTTGGACTGGCTGAGCCACTCCACGAAGTGCGGACGATCATATTCCGACCAGATCACCCAATCGGGGCGTGCGCCAGAATTGGTTAGAATTAAGGTCGAAAGCTGATCGTGATAGAAGTGCAACCGTTCTTTCCATGCAGAGTCAACATAGCCGTCTGCCGGAATGTTGGCTTCAAACGTCAGCTTATTGCCGCTATAGGCATTTTCGTAACATTTGTCCAGAACCTTTTTGTCGATGTAGTCACGTAGGGCATTACCCAAAGTCTGAACCATTTGAGCCACAAGATCGATACCGCGCGAATCGCCAGCAGCCATCGCAATCTGCATGTCCTCAATCGCGGCCAGAGTCATGTTCGATTGAATGTCATATTGTTCTTCGCGCAGATCGTACGGAGTCAATTTATACTTAGTTTTCTGTGCAGGCTGACCCGGTTGATGCCCTTCATAAGGTTGTTCAGTAAAGATACCAACCTGACCATTACCAGCAGCATTTGTCCAACCGCTCGAAGTGACTGCACTAACGTCAATAAAAGTATCACCAAGAACGGTTGGGATAAATTTCTTAACGGTTCCAACAGGGTCAGATGCAAGGATTGTTACAGTTGCCGTAGCAGACTGGCCTGCTGCGTTTGTTCCTGTAATAGTGATCGTTGTGTCAGCATCAACCTGTTGGCCTACATAAGCATAAACGTCTTGTGGAATATGGCCATTTGCTCTTGACAGTGGCCCATCATCCGAAGCATCCGTACCATCCGCTAAAGAACCAGTAGTCTGAAGCGTGCTTTGGTTATCGCTTGCAACAAAACCAAAGAAGTGTTTACCAGCACGCAAGACTTCATCATCGTTACGCGGATAGGAACGCTCGTAAATTCGGATGGTATTTGACTGCATTGTACCAGTAGTGGCAGCAATACGCACAGCCAACAATTGGGGCCAGGTCGCCATGATCAAGGCAGCAGAAACATCCAGAGGCAGTTGCGAGATGCTCGTTCCGCCCACAATACCAGTAGTAGTGATTTCATCGGCCTCAAACAGCATGCGAGTCAGATTTTCTTTCATTTTAGGTGAGTTGAATATTTCGTACACAGGGCCACCAGGACTAAACCAGTGACCTTCCGATTTACCGAAGGTAGTCTCGTAAAGTTGTTGCTGTTTGATAACCTTATCAAGCTGGAACATATAGGGTTCGAAGATGCTGCGACCGTTGCTATCGACTACAGGACGACCAAGTGCTTCAGCCAAAATCCACGAACGGAATTTTTCGCGGACTTGTTTACCTTTAGCTTTAGTATCTGAACCAAATGCCTGCTCATTCAGACGGCCACGAGTATTTTGGGTGTTTGACAAAAGATTAAAACGGGTCGCCATATCAGGTGCATTTTCAACACCAGCACGAAAACGGTTGGCTTCAGCTTCTTCGATAATCTGTGCCTTTCGCGTCATAATATCGAAAAGCTTGGCCTTCATCTCGCGCTTGACTGTTTCTTCGCCATCAACTTTGTCTTCCAGGAGTAGCTTGAGAGTTTTTTCGTCGATAGCGTTCTCGGCTTCAGTCAGAATTTCCTGCATAGCAGCATTGCCCAAGCGGCCTTCGAATTTTTCTTCATTCAACCGCTCAGCTTCTTCACGCAAGAAATCGACAACAGCTTTTTTTGCCGCATCGAATTGTGCGCGCTGCTGTTCTTCTTTCAAGCGTTCCAATTCTTTGCGCAGTTTTTCCTTTTCGGGATCATCGCCGTTTTTGATGGCTTCAAGCTGCTGTTCCAATTCCTGGACGCGTGCAGCCTTTTTCTGCAAGTCTTCAAGTTCAGCCTTAGTCATAGTTCCGACAACTTTAGCCATTTTTAAGCCTCCATAATATTAAATGAAGCATTTTCTGGATTCTTAAACTGAATAAGGTTTGCTCCTTCATCGGTGAAATCAGCCCCAACCAAATGCAGGCGAAACACATCCTTGCCACCGTAGTCGTTTTCTTCGTATTCAACAGGATAACCGGCAAGAGAAACGCCCCTTACCATTCCCCGCTTAATCAGGACAGCCATGTCCTTGCCTGCTTGGGTTTCGATTGTTTCACCGATGATAAATAACGTGTCGTCTCCTTCAACCTTGCCAATTTCAGCCGCCACCACTACACCCGCCTTTGATAGGAGAGGGTTACCCTGTCCTTTGCGAGGATCGTGGGTTGGCATCATGTCAGGAAGGTTTGAAGTAATATCTAACACGCTTTTGCCCTCTTGGAGAGCATTACCTTTACTCCTGCGGAGCTTTGAAATATCCTCAACAAGATTTTTTGCGCATTCTGTAGTATAACGGTTTCCGTTTGCTGTAACTTCATCCAACTTGAAAAGCGCAACACGGAAACGAACCATGTTGTTTTCTTTTTCCTCAAAAGTTAATTTTCCAGGAAAACGAACTACTTGTTTTTTACTTGTGCCAAAATCAAATTCCTCGAAAATTTCTTGGGTAAAAGGTTTTTTATGTTCTTCTTCAACAACTTCGATAACATCATCAATGATTTGGATTTCTTGTTCGCCGTATTGAATTCCGAAGGCTTCAAACAGGCTTTCGATTTCTTCAAGCTTCATACCGAAAGCTTTGGCGACAGCATTTAATTGCCATTCTTCGGGTTCTTTACCGGATTCAATGGCACGCAGTTCATTTACAGGAATTCCAGACTTTAATGAAGCCTCAATTATAGTAAAACCTCTTGCTTCGCGAATTCTTTCAATTAGATGTCCTCGTCTAATATCTTCATCTTCTGCCATTAAAATGTCAATTTCGTCATCGCTAATTTCGGCGAAGACTTCATTCGGTAAATTTGTTGAATAGCTGTTTTTCATTGTTTTTTTATGTTCGCTTTTATCCACAGAAACAGAACCGTCATCATAATGCCACTCAGTTTCTGTCTTTTCAGCGACATCTGTTGTAGTGACGCTTCCATTATCATCGTATTCAGTTGTTTCTACGCCGTCATAAGCAAACTTACGAATGACCTTGACCAGCTTAGCCTCCATTTCATTAATTTGTTCTTCTGAATAATCTTCGTTTAAATCCATTGTGTTGAAGTCATAGATGGTCTGCTCAAGGAAAGGCTCAAAGATTGGGAATCTAAGGGCCTCAGGATCAAGAAACTCCTCTGAAACATTAATACCATACTGTTTAGCAATCCGCCTTGCTTTCATCATCACACGTCTTTTTACATCGTCAGGGAGCTTTGATTGTGGGATTCGAGCCAGTGCGTTCCGTAGGTGTGGCAAATCAACGTTTCCATTCCTGTCTTTATACGGAAAGTATCTTAGCGATCTGGGTTTCGTTTTTCCTTCGGAGTCTTTTTCACCACCGGGCGCTATATAAAGAAAAGCAGAATCCGGTAGGTCATTGATATACTTGCGCGTCCATTTTGCTTCAAGCACAGTCATGTTGACTTCCTCGACGCTAAAGTTATGATCTTTTGCCCATTTTATAGCTTGACTACGAGTGAAGTTTTTTTTGGGGAAAAGCAGAGTTCGAATGGCTGTTGATTTTTTGCCTTTCAGCCGTTGAATCCTTGCCCTGATTCCTCGTTTTTTATCAAGTGTAATAGTACGAATTTGGGAATCTTTATCGAACGCCTGCGGCGCCCGAACGCGAATCATTATAAAGTTTTGTGTTACATCAACAGGCATTTAT
>WFOZ01000512.1 GCA_015487825.1 Planctomycetaceae bacterium | reverse complement strand
CCATCATTACGATAAAGACCGTACATTTCATCTTCATAATTGGTCACAAAAATATCAGTCAGACCATCCTGATTGAAATCCGTTGCCGTTAACCCCATGCTGCCATTCGGATTGGCCATGTCATCTAAAGCAAGTCCACTGATCATGGCCTGATCTTCAAAATTACCCTGCCCGTCGTTTACGTAAAACAGATTAGGTTGAGTATCATTAGCGACATAAATATCGATGTCTCGATCCTGATCAAAATCAACAAGAAGAACGCCAAGACCTTTCAGGCTTGCTGTAATACCGGCCCGTTGAGAATTATCCTGAAACGTTCCATCTGCCTGATTAACGTACAAAGTATCATGCAGACCATTAAAAACACGCGGCCCACAGACATCCGGTTCTCCCGAAGGTCCCTGACAGGGAGGGTTATTTTCTACACTCCAGTCTGCATAATGTGCTATGTATAAATCCAGATAACCATCATTATTGAAATCGCCCCAGGCTGCACTGGTACTCCATAATTTATCATTCAGTTTTGATAGAGTAGCTTCATTTGAAAAAGTCCCGTCTCCATTATTATGCCACAGCACAAGGCCGCCGTATCCCGTGACCAATGCATCAACAAAACCATCGTTATCAAAGTCGCCACAGGCTACTCCATGAGAATAATAAACCGCCTCTGCAATCCCCGCTGATGAACTGACATCTTCAAACCGTTCCCGGGATATCTGCCGAACGAGCCGAGAAGGGAACCCCGTCACACCGCTCTTTTTAATCAGGCCCCCTCTTGGGAAAAGAAGATCAAGATAGCCATCCCGATCATAATCGAACAAACCAACGCCTCCTCCCAATGTTTCCAATATTGTAAGCATCTTCGTTTTTTCACTGTTATCGTAGATAATAGAAAGCGAATCGAAGGACGCAGAACGCTCAAAGACAGGGGAAACAACCTGTTTCTGGTCTTGGAGTTGGCCGGATGAATGTTCAGAATTATTCTGCTTCGTACAACCGGACACCACAGTCAACCATGAAAAAAAAACGATTCCTGCTGTTGTTTTTATCATTCGAAAAAAACGCATTTTCTGCCTGTTCATCATTTTACTCTTTTTGTTTCACTTTCCGGCAGTGAAAAGAGAGGTTCTGACACAGTCGTGTCGGATTGTTTTCTGACAACAACTAATTTTTGTCAAAAGGGTTTTCTAATTTCTTAAGCAACTCAAGTGTTGGTTTGTGATCGGAGTCAAACTCAAGCACGCTTTTCAACCACATCAGCCCCTGATACTCCGATATATGTTCATAGAGGATAGAACCCACCTTAAAACGAGCCTCTACATTATTAGGATTTTTTCTTAACGCGTCTATCAGTAGATCACACGAGGCAAGAGCTTCTCTTGTTTTTGTGACTCTTTCAGATTCTTTCTGAGCTTCTTCTTTACGCCCAACTTGCTTCAGAGCAACTGCGTAGTTATAGCGTGTGCGCCAGTCGTGTGGATTCAACCCGAGAGCCCGTTCGTAGTAAGGGATCGCTTCGGAGTACTGCTCAAGAGCAGACTTCAACTTACCGTAAACTGCATAATACTTTGCTTTTGCCTGCGCGGTAGGATCTCCCAGATAGCGACTGGCTTCTACAAGCAACTCGCTGTCCAGGTTGCCGCACTGATCCAGATTCTCCTGAGCCTCATCGAAACGCTGCAACTGGATGCAACATTCAGCGACTCCAATTCTGCCCGGTTGCTTCACCTCCATTAACTCAACCGTTTTTTTATAATACCGCATTGCCTCTTCGTACTTCAGTTTGATGACCAGAATACGAGCCAGGTTATAAGCGGCAGCAGCATATTGGGGAGAAAGGTGGATTGATTTACGGAAATTCTTTTCAGCTCCTTCCAGATCTGAATAATGTTCCAATAAACGCCCTTTAAGAAAGCATGGCTGAGGATCCTGCGGCAGGTCTGCCTCCCACAGGGAAATAATATCGATGGCTTCATCAACGCGATACTGTAAAATGCAACCTCGAACATAAGCATCGCAAATTTCCGAAAGGTCTTCGCCTAGTTGCAATAATTCATGCAAATGGCTTTCCAGTTGCTTCAGTTCTCCGGCCTGGGCTCTGGCCAACCATGCTTCCCGCTGCACTAGCTCAGACTTATAACCCAGTTTCCTGGCTACTTTCAAATAGTGAGCCATTTCAGGAAATCGACTTTTTTTACGATTGTACCTGGCTTGCATGAAGGCAAAATCAGGATGCAAACGATCAGTTGCAAGCCCTCTCTCAATCCATCGCTTGGCGTTCAGCAAATCCTGTTTGAAAAATGCACTCTGAATCTGATTTAGACAATAGGTCGGGTAATACCAGTAAAGGCCACTGAGAAGCAGGACGAGAAACCCGAAAAATAAAAAGAGGCGTTTTTTTACGCGATGCGAGACTCCCGAGGAACCAGCAGGAACTACCAGAGCAATAAAAAGAGGAACTCGCATTGAATGATCTTCATTCCTGCTTTATAGCGAAGATGGTCAATTCATTACATCCCGAGTAATTGAATGAGTCCGGATTCCAACCGGAATACACCAAGGGTATCCCGGTTGGTCAGTCTGAACCATGGTCAGAAAACGGAAGAGAAAAAACTCATTCCGAATTGCAGTCATGTGCTACAATAAATCGGCCATTTTTTTGGCAATCGACTTAACTTTTTTAGGAGAGCCTTCAGATTCCAACTGCTCACACAATGTGAGAATTTCATCTCCAATGCTGGAGTCTGCTTTTCTAACTTCCTCGATACTCTCCCGCATTCCCATCACGCTACTCCCAGCCTCGCCGGTCTCAGCAATTTCGAGTAACCTTTTTTTCAATTCTTCTTTTGAATTGGCCTGATTTAATTCCTCTTCAGTTTTACCTGCATCTCCTCCAGTAGGGTTACCACCACATCCGATTGAGCAAGTACACAAGGTCAATCCCAGCAGGCAGGCAATAATATATCTGGTCATCTCTCTCACTTTCACTCTGTCTGTAATAAAGGAGGCCAACGATTCTACAGATGGGGCATGACAAGGTGCAGCCCATAAAAATAAGGTAAAAAAAAGACGCCCCTAAAGCAAGGGACGTCTCTATATTACTAACCATTAATTTCGATGCTTTTAAAGCAAATTTTTAACAGACCCTGATCCCGGTTACGGCTGTCCGAAAAACTCAGTCGAAACCGGAATTCAATGACCATCAGGAAAAATCAGAATTCACCGAGTGGGTTTCCATCTGAAATATGTCCCAGTCGCTGCCAGGTAAGAAAATCGACATTTTCACTGACGAAGCGAACCGCCCCATCGCCAAGCAGAACCTGCACCCCTCCTTTATGTCGAGAACGAGCTGTCCAGACTCCCGAGCTGTCGTACCAACCACAACCACCACAAGGATGGCAATCCGGATTAGCCGAATTCGGAGTATTCAGGGTATTAAACACCGTTTGCCCGCCAATACCATTAGCCCAATCACGATGTTCGTGAGAGTGATGGTTTGACGAACCGGCAGAACATTGTGTTCCGTAAGTATCAAGCATTACTCTTGTTGTGAACACATGGGTCCAGCCACTTGGAAATGCCTGTGCTCGAACTAAATCTCGCTGAGGATCATAGGCACCACCGGTATTATCTCCATGTAGAGCTTCTGAAGCTGCGATGACATTAGATGTTCCATCAATCAGGTCTCTAAATGAGATTACCCGGTTCCAGTTGAACATCCCGTGCTGTTCTGACAGCGGCCTCCCCCACCATGTTGTGGGGCCTGCACTGACAACGTAATTCACCCCGGGGGATCCTCCAGGATACTTCAGGTCCGAAGGACATTGAAATGTAGGAATTTTCGTGTTCTTAAGAGTACCATTGTCGGTATTGGCATTGTTGTACCACATCATATAGTCGAAATCGAGCCGATCATATAATGGTGCCTGCTCCATAAACGGAAGAAGCATGGCATGGGCACTGAAGCCTCGCCACGCCCAGGAGCCATTCGTTCCAGAATCCAGAGACGACTTAAATCTTCCCATTGGGAAAACGCCGTGTGTTTCATGGTAGTTGTGCATCGCCAGACCGAGTTGCTTCAAATTATTCTTGCAGGAAGAACGACGTGCAGCCTCGCGAGCCTGCTGCACCGCAGGAAGCAATAACGCCACCAGAATAGCGATGATCGCGATGACCACCAATAGTTCGATCAACGTAAAACCACCCTCGGCTTTACTGAAAGAAAAACGCTTACGATTCATAATAAACCCTCCATTCGAACCAGAATTCAACAATAACATAGTGTCAATTGAACTTAATAATTGGCACTACAATAACAATTAAAAACAGCATTCTCACTTTAGGATACTTATATTACATTCACCTTAAAAGGTTATTTTACCACTATTTCCAAAATAATCCGACATCTATAAATCGTTACAGATGTGTTAAATCTTTAGTTAACCTGCTTTCAATTTGCGTCTGAAGGCTTATGTGGTGGACAATCTATTGACAAGCAAAGCTTTTGACCTTGCATAACGGCAAATCACTTGTCAACAGCGGTAGGCTTGATTAGACTGCCTCATTCTTCATGACGAGATAGAACCATTATGCCCGCAGTGAAGGCATTTTCTCTCATATTCAAGTGTTAAAGTACAGGTTTCGAGGCAATGAAAAAAGATATCCATCCCGATTATCACCCCGTTGTATTTATGGATGCAGGTGCGGATGTGAAGTTTCTAACCAATTCCACGATGAAATCCAAAGAAACTATCGTTTGGGAAGATGGAAACGAGTACCCATTGGTCAAAGTTGATATCAGTTCATATTCTCACCCCTTCTATACCGGGCAGATGAAATACGTCGATACCGCAGGGCGTGTTGAAAAATTCCAGAAGAAGTACAACTGGGCCAACCGCAAGAAAAAAGCAACTGCCGAAGAATAGAGCCTATCGTACAAAGGGTTGTACGAGCGAGATGGCCTGTTTTGCGTGGATAGCACCCTGAGTATTCACTGATCGTGGAAACTTGGGGTGATTTTTTTTGCTTGTTCCATTTCATCCTATCAAAAGGTGTGCTGTTATGTTTCCCAGTCTGGAAACGAAGTATCAAAGATTTCTTGAACTGGAAAAGCAACTTGCTGATCCGGAAGTGCTCGCCAACCAGAAATTGATGCTGACGGTCCAGAAAGAATATGGCGGCTTAAAGAAAATCGCAGCTTCAGTAGCAGAATATCATGCGTTGGTGGAAGATATCGAAGCTGCTGAAATGATGCTCGAAGAGGAGCAAAGTGAGGAAGATAAACAATACGCCCAGCAGGAATTGGACTCGCTCAATGCTCGCATGGAAGAAATGAGTGTTGAGCTGGAAGATCTGGCGACATCCGGCGATTCGATCACTCGTGGCGGCTTGATCATGGAAATTCGGGCAGGCACGGGCGGAGACGAAGCGGCATTGTTCGCTCTTGATCTATACGAAATGTATTCCCGCTACATCGATATTCGAAAGTGGAAGAAGGAAGTTCTCGATTACCAGCCGACCGAAATGGGTGGAATTAAGGAAGTCATCTTCTCTGTTTCCGGTGAAGGAGCTTTTCACGAGTTACAATTTGAAAGCGGCGGACATCGCGTTCAACGTGTGCCTGAAACGGAAACACAAGGGCGGATTCATACCAGTGCTGCAACAGTTGCTGTGCTTCCCGAGGCGGATGAAGTTGAAATTGATATTCGCGATGAAGATCTTCAGATCGATACCTACCGCGCTTCCGGACCGGGCGGCCAGAAGGTTAACAAAACGGAATCAGCGATTCGCATTACACATATTCCGACCAATACCGTCGTGACGTGCCAGGACGAAAAAAGTCAGCACAAAAATAAAGCACGAGCGATGCGGGTTTTACGCAGTCGTATTCTCGAAGCCCAGCAACAAAAACAGGCAGACGAACGGGCTGAACACCGTCGAACGCTGATCGGCACAGGAGACCGCAGCTCACGAATTCGCACATACAATTTCCCACAGGGGCGGGTGACGGACCACCGTATCGGCTTAACGCTGCACAAACTGGATCAAATCATGCAGGGGAATTTGACGGAACTGATTGGCGAGTTACTTGAATTCGACCGTCAGGAACGCCTCAAAAGAGTAGATTAACGTAGGCTGGCCCGGATTATGCGCAAGCAAATCTGCCGAATTAGGCCTTAGAGCGCCAAGCTTACCGAAAAAGAGTAACTCGTAAGACGGCTTTCCAATGCCGTCTGTGATACTAACGGTAAAAATATCGGTTTGGTTACGGCTATCAGAATGAACCAGCCGTGCTGGGAAG
>WFOZ01000511.1 GCA_015487825.1 Planctomycetaceae bacterium | reverse complement strand
CTACGCTGAATAGTTACAAATCGTCTAAAACGAACGAAAACACGTGGGAAGGAGGACCTTCCCAGCCGTGAGTTCCCAAACAGGTGTTTGAGAACGAGTTGAACCTGGCGCTGTCCAGGTAGAATTTAGATGATTTCATATTTAAGGTGCATTTGCCTTTGAAATTATAGCTTTTTCAGGCTATAAAATAGACCGTGTATGTCTGTCATCTCTCAGTTTGCAGTTTGCGATGCTCGCTATTTGGCAGCATCTATAGTTTTTTGATACTCAGCTATAAGGTTCCCCATGAAAAATCCTACCCCGAAAAGACTTGGTTTTACTTTAATTGAATTGTTGGTGGTCATAGCAATTATTGCGATACTCGTTGCACTGCTGTTGCCAGCGGTGCAGCAGGCCAGGGAAGCGGCTCGCCGCAGTTCGTGCAAAAATAATTTGAAGCAAATCGGGCTTGCACTTCATAATTACCACGATGTGCATACTGTCTTCCCACCCGGTTTAATCAATTCCGGTGCCATTCAGACTTCAGTCAGATACAACTTTTCGTTGAACCATACCGCTTTGACTATGATTCTGCCGTTTCTTGAGCAGGCTCCCTTGTACGATACGTTTAATTTCAGTATCGCTTCCGGCCCTGCACAACATGCATCCGCGCCACCAGTATATGGTTGGGATCCTGCCGGCCCCAACGCGTTGGCAACATCAAGGTTCATTCCAACTTACTCCTGCCCCTCCGACGCAGCTCCGTCAAGAGTAACGTACAGCAACAGTGCTGCTCCACATTATTTTGTTACTCAGGCAGCAACGACAAATTATGTGTTGCTGACCGGGCATATTGCCGAGAGTTCCACCGGACTCTGGAACGCCTATAAAAACAGCACGACAACACTACAGGACGGAACAACCGGTGTACGCTGGCGTTCTGCTTTTGGCAATAACAGTAGTCTCAGGATGCGTGATCTGAAAGACGGAACATCCAGCACGTTGATGATTGGTGAAACCAAACAGGATAAAATCAGCCCCACATACAGGACTTACTGGGGACAGGGACGGCACACCGGTATCTTTGGACGGATTGTTGCAACGGACCGCCGATATGCGATCAATGTCTCCGGGCACGAATTTTGCTGCAACGGTTCATCGACTTGGTGCTGCAATAGTCGGCCTAATCTGCAATACGCCTGGGGATTGGGAAGTATGCATCCAGGGGGTGCACAGTTTCTCCTGGGGGATGGTTCCATACGATTCCTATCTGAGAACATCGATTTCAACACACTGTGTAAATTGAGCTTCACAGGAGACGGTCTGGTTGTTGGTGAATTCTAAACTTATAGGTAACTATTCAGCGATGTTTGATTATTGCAGAAATTAAGGTTGTGTGTAGGGGCCGCTATTGCGGACCCTACGCCAACGCTGAATAGTTACGCTTATAGACCTATTTCGGATATTGTGAGCTTTGTCGCTGCGCTACAATATACAGCGTAGCGACTTTTTTGTTCCGATGATTTTTTAGTTCTAATGAAGAGGGTTGCAATGAAGAAGCTGACTTTGTTTTGGGTATTTCTGGTTATTGTTATGCCGATTTCACTGACGATGAATGGCTGTGGAAAGAGCGTTCCGGAAGGAGCCCCCACAACAGAAAAAGAAATTGAAGATGCTGCCATTAAAGCCGCCGATGAGGATGCGTCCGTCGAATAATTTTCAGGCAAGTTTTTTCATACGAACTCGGCAGACTGGGGACATCGCCACCCAGCCTGCGCTGCAATGTTTTGCAGCCGCAGGGTAGAGTTGCGATTGCCAACTTCCGTTCCTGCCAGGTTTATGAAACAAAAGAAACCTCTGTTAATTCGAAAACTACTGTTGAACCGAAAGGCTTTCCTGTCTGTTTACGGCATGATTCAGCCCGGCTTGTACCATTATTGCGAACGGTCAATCGAAAGAGGTTCCTCTAACCCGGCTGTTTTGCCCATGAATAAGCCGGAACGCGTTAGCGTCCGGTTCATGCAACCACAAGAGGGCCCCAACGGTCGATGAATAATCCAGGCGAGACTGGAAAGCAGTCGACAGTCTGCCCTACGGCTTAATATGTAATTTACAGTTACCAGTTTTACTAAGCCTGACCTGCCGACACTGCAAATGGTATTTCCATCATTTGATTAACGGTGCAGTGTTTTCCTCATCGACCAGGCCGCCGGGGAGTTCCATGATGCGCATGTTTCGGAAGTGGATTTCCCGTCCTTCTGACTCCATGCAAATATACCCTTTTTTATAGGATGCATTGCGGATACCGTTAACGAATTTTCCGTTGACTGAAAGCTTCACCATTCCATCGACAGCGACGATGACGTATTTATTCCATTGACCAACTCCCTTACATCGATTTTCCAACGATTTACTGCGAGTCCCTCGCGGGTTATCAGGGATAGCGGTCATGCCGCCTGCACCAAACAGTTCGCCATGCACATACGCAATGGGCGGTAACGTTCCATCTTTTTTCTTATGTTGATTCACCCAGTCGAGTTCAAGCATTTGCACTTCCATTCCTTTAGGCAACCGATTGCCTTCCGGCTTCGCATCACTCCATAAAAAGACGCCAGAGTTCCCACCTGGTTCCATGTGCCTCCATTCAATTTCAAGAATGAAATTTTCGTATTGCCGATCTGTCCGCATTACCCCAATCGGTTTCCCGGTGCAAATTAACATGCCGTCACGAACCGACCATGTATCTTCATTCGTGTTGACATTAACCCAGCCCGTTAAGTCTTTGCCATTAAATAAATCCCGAAATGCAAGCTCCTGAGCAGATGCCCCCCGAGCAAACAAACAAAGCCCCACAGAAACAGCGAGTAAGCTGAAAAGTACATTTTGTAACTTCATCGTAGCTCCCTTTATAGTATTTCAAGTTAACATGATTCCAGCATCTACAATCCCAAATTCGATACGATCAGCTTAACATCAACAGCTCTGATTTTGCACTCTCATCGGAATATTAGCTGGAACCATCTATCATTCTTTTCCGGCCTGCTTGACGTATTCCAATTAAGAGATGATACTGAATTTCTATCAAACAAGAGTCATTACAGGGTTTGCTTACCTGCCAGTTCCGAGAAAAGGATTCCTTCCATGTACAATGTTTCCCGTCGTGATTTTCTCCAAAATTCTCTGGCCGCAACTGCTGCGGGGTGGTCCTTGTTGCCGGGGAGCCTCAAAGCAGAAGAACATACGCAATCCGGCTTGCAGAAACTTCGCCTGGCAACATTTTGTTTCGATGTCACCCCTCCTCAGGGGCATTCCCTGTGTGGAGGCTGGATTAAGCCGGTTATCGCAGTTGATGATCCACTAGAAGCAATCGGGTTTGTCCTTTCGGGGGCAGGCAAGCCGATTGTTGTTTGTGCTGTTGATTGGACGGGATTGTTGAACGATGCCCATGTGCAATGGCGAATCGCGTTTGCAGAGGCTGCCGGGACAACGCCGGATCGTGTTGCGGTGCAATGTGTGCATCAACATAACGCCCCGTTCGCCTGTCTGGATGCCGAAAAAATTATCCTTGCTGAGGGAGATCTGCCCCATATTGTTGAACTCGATTATTATCAAAAATGCCTGGAACGAGGAAAGGCAGCTGTTGCCAAAGCGATGGACAAAGCTCGGCCGGTGACGCATATCGCCAGTGGACAGGCCAAAGTGGAAAAAGTGGCTTCCAACCGCAGGGTCTCACGCAATGCAGACGGAAGCGTCAAAGCGATGCGGGGAAGCAGTTGCAGAAATGAACAATTGCGTGCTCTTCCAGAAGGCCTGATAGATCCCTGGCTAAAAACAATTGCTTTCTATGATGGCCAATCAAAAATTGCATCGTGCCATTACTATGCGACTCATCCAATGAGCTACTACGGCGACGGGCGAGTCAGCAGTGATTTTGCAGGGCTGGCCAGAAAACAGAGGCAGGTAGAAGAACCGGATTGCATGCACTTATATTTTACGGGCTGTGCAGGGAACATTGCAGCCGGGAAGTACAACGATGGCTCGAAAGAAATGCGCCCCGTACTGACAGAACGAATTTATCAGGGGATTGTAAAATCGGAACAGAATTTGAAGCCTGTTCCGATTGAAAATGTTTCCTGGCGAACAGTTGATGCGCTGCCTCCTGCAAATAAAAAACTCTCTGCAGAAAAGCTGCAAGCCACCATTTCCAATAAAAAGAATTCGGTTGTCGGTCGCAATCGCCCCTCTTACATGCTGGCCTGGTTACAGCGTTTGCAACAGAAAACGCCAATCGTTCTCAGTGCCTTGCGAATCAATAATACCGCGATGTTGCACCTGCCTGCAGAGTGTTTTATTGAATACCAATTACGCGCACAAAAAGCGGCCCCCTCACGATTTGTCGCCACTGCAGCGTACGGCGATGGAGGTCCGTGGTACATTCCTACCGAAGAAGAATACCCCAACGGGGGCTACGAAGTAAGTGTTGCATTCAGCGATCCCCAGGTTGATCCAATCCTTACCGATGCAATGGCAACTTTACTGGAATAATATTTCTCTGAAAGGGACTGTCCGATATGTCCAAAAGAGCGATGGCTATACAGCATTAACCGCAGTTGGTGGTATTGGCTAGACGCCTCCCTGTTCAATCAGCCGAAAGTAATCCGTCCCCGTAGCACCATCATTATGCAGCTTTGCTGCAGCGAAAGGCAACGTCTCGGGCGAATAGCTTGGGGAACCATTCTGCTTTCTTCCCACCTTTTATCGAGACAACGTCCTCAACGCTGAGGTAGCTTTCAAAGAATTCGAGCAATTCATCGTATTTAAAAAATTGCACGTGAGTCGGATCGGCGTTGACCCACAGCTTTCTGCCTCGCAGTACCTGCCAGCGATCTTTCAGGTGGTAAGCCAGCGGGATACTCCCAACCAGCATTCCTCCCGGACGCAGAATTCGTTGAATTTCGCCAAAGGTGACTTTGGGATAAGGGAGGTGTTCAAGCACTTCTGCCAAAACGATGACATCGAACGATTCATCTTCAAATAACAATGGCTCGTTCAGATTGACTTCAATCACATCCACTCCGTAATTCTGCTGAGCCTGGGCCATCGCTTCCACATCGATATCTCCCAGAACAACCCGGTTTCCTTCAACAAAGTGCCTGGTCAGGGTGCCATCGCGACCACCAAGATCGAGAATATCCTTGTCGGTCCCGATCCAGTTTTTGAACAGTTTGGAACGAGTATCCTCCATAAAAGATCGGCCCAGTCTTTCGCCGGTTTTATGATGGTCTGCGTAAATATCGCCAACATTTGAAAGTCGTTTCTGGCTCATGGCATCTCATTTGATAAAAAAGGTGTACTGCTGAATCTATTAGAGGTGACTCGTAATGTGCGTAATATAGACCGAAATGCTTTTTTACTGCCAGAGGACTTTTCTCTCTGAAATCATCATTTTCAGAGATAGCCTGATTTTGTCGCAAGTCGCATGTTTATTGGGCAGGCCTCCCGAAGCTATTGCCACCCAAACCCCTGAATTTTGCACTGTTTCGGGAAGAATCCAGCTGATTTTGCATCATTTTGTAAACTGGCGCAGAAATTGCTTATTTATCGATCCGCAGTCCGGCTTTGCCGGAAAGCGAAGTGGGAACAAGTGCATCAGTGAATACTGATGACGCAAAAAACATTTGTTGAAACAATTCAGGTCAAGGAATCGACCTGATGCCTATGAATTTCAGTGGGGTCGTTAATTGTCGAATAACAGGAGTAATAATTGCGAAGATCGCCATTATATATTCGGTAATAACAAACAAAAGGAAGAGAGAGAATCGATGAATTTGGGAATGTTATCAGTGCTCAGTGACATATCTATGATACGAAAAGGGGGACTTATACTGCTGCTTCTGATGGGAAGTTTGCTTGCTACGCAATCGAGCTTCGCAGATGAATCTGCTGCCGAGGGGGCAAAAACGGAAGAAGCTGTCCCTGCCGTAGTGGAAGCAGAACCGGAAGTGGTAGAAGAAGTGACTCTTATTTCTGTAAATGAATCCGTGGGGACTGTTGTTTCAGAAGTGGGACTGCTCTGGACCTGTATCGCAGCGTTTCTTGTCTTCTTCATGCAGGCTGGTTTTGCCTTGGTGGAAGCGGGGTTCACGCGGTCAAAAAATGCAGTCAACATTATTATGAAAAACCTGATGGATTTCAGTATTGGTTCGATTTCTTTCTGGCTTGTCGGTTTTGGTTTGATGTTTGGTGCGACAACCACCGGATTTTTCGGGACGACAGATTTCTTTGTCAGCGGGTTGGATGCGGATGGAAATCCTGATAACTGGACTTATGCCTTTTTAATTTTCCAAACAGTCTTTGCAGCGACTGCTGCTACGATTGTTTCTGGTGCAATGGCTGAACGAACCAAATTTGTTTCCTACCTCATTTACACCGTTGCTATAACTGTAATTGTTTACCCGATTGCTGGATCTTGGTCATGGGGAAATCTTTACCATGGTTCGGACGTGCATGCTGGTGGTTGGTTAGGAAATATGGGCTTCATCGATTTCGCTGGCTCAACCGTGGTGCATTCCGTTGGGGGATGGGCAGCATTGGCCGGAGCGATTGTAATCGGTGCCCGAAAAGGGAAATTCAACAAAGATGGTTCTGTCACACCGATCATGGGGCATTCAATGCCTTTGGCTGCACTGGGTGTGTTTATTTTGTGGCTCGGCTGGTTCGGATTCAATCCGGGTTCAACGACATCACTTGATGGCGGAAACTTTGCACGAGTTGCGGTAACAACAAACCTTTCTGCTGTTGGTGGTTGTGTTGCTGCTTTAATTACCGGTTGGGTGATGTTCGGAAAGCCGGATGTCAGTTTGGCGCTAAACGGCGTGCTGGCCGGTTTGGTTTCGATTACTGCCCCCTGTTACAATGTCAGCCCCTGTTCTTCGTTGTGTATTGGCTTGATCGGCGGAGTGATCTGCGTACTTTCAGTTGTGATGTTCGACAAACTGAAAATTGATGACCCGGTCGGTGCGATTTCTGTCCACGGAGTTTGTGGTGCGTGGGGAACGCTTTCTGCCGGCTTGTTTGCTCAGGAAATATTTGGTGGAACCAATGGCCTGTTCTTCGGCGGCGGAACAGCTCAACTGGTAACACAGGTCATCGGAATTGTCGCCTACTTTGTCTGGGCATTTGGTGTCTCTCTGGTAATTTTCCTGGGAATCAAATATACCATCGGTTTACGGGTTTCCGAAGAAGAAGAACTGCGTGGTCTGGATATTACCGAGCATGGGATGCACGCTTATCCTTACCTGCAACATGTGGAATCCAATTAATTTGGAGACAATTGCCGGGAAAGCCGTTCTCTACAGTAGATAGCCGAGGCGGCTCTGGCAGGAAACTTGACATTTTGATATAAATTACAGACACCATTTAGTTATACAGATAGGGACTTCTATCATGAAGAAAATCGAAGCAATTATTCGGCATTTCAAACTGGAAGATGTCAAAGCAGCACTGGTTGCGGCCAGCATTGAAGGCATGACCGTTGCGGAAGTACGTGGATTTGGTCGCCAGAAAGGGCATAAAGAAACGTACCGCGGTGCAGAGTACGTTGTCGACTTTATGCCAAAAGTTAAACTGGAAATTGTACTTTCAGATGCGGTTGCCGACAAAGCAATCCAGGTCATCCAGGAAGCTGCTCGAACAGGAAATATCGGCGATGGGAAAATATTCGTTTCTAATATAGACGAAGTAATCCGTATTCGTACCGGTGAAAGTGGTGAGGAAGCAATCTGATTTTCAGATTTCCCGGCGACTACTGATAAACGATTCAAGAGGCTTGCTTTATTGAAAAGCAAGCCTCTTTTTTTATGTGAAAGTCTCCCTGTATTGCTAACGGTAAAAGTTTGCGAACGGCTCGCAAATTTCAGAAAAAATATCAGTTTGGTTACGGCTATCAGAATGAACCAGCTGTGCTGGGTTCAGGTATGGCTTTTTCAGGCCTTAAATAGCTGGACAGCGCCAGGTTCTATTTGAGTATTGATGTAACT